>WLPO01000029.1 GCA_009698745.1 Actinomycetota bacterium | reverse complement strand
GTTCTCTTGTTCGTATGTTCCGAGCAAAATACTTTGACCTTCTTGACGTGCATAAATTTCACCAGCGAAGTCAATGATGTGCGGCAATTCGCGACCCATTGTCTTGTTGTATTCAATAACTTCGTCCATTGGCTCAGTCATGAGGTAGTGGTGTTCCATCGCCAACACTGGCAATTCAAGACCACACATGCGCCCAACTTCTCGCGCCCACAAACCACCGGCGTTGACTACATGCTCAGCATGAATGGTGTGGTCTTTGTCGGTGATGACATCCCATGTTCCGTCTGGGCGGTGGTTAAGCCCGGTCACCCACGTGTCGGTGTACACCTCGGCGCCACGGTTTTTTGCACAGATTGCGTATGCATGCGTCACGCCATAAGGGTCAACTGAGCCTTCGTCTTCGTCATACAAAGCACCAACGAAATACTTCTCTTCAAGCAGCGGGTTGAGTGCTTTTGCTTCTTTCATTGACAACATTTCCATGTGCATGCCCAAGTAGCGGCCACGAGCCTGCGCCATGCGCAAGAAGTCAAGACGCTCAGGGGTGTCTGCAAGCATGAGTCCGCCTGGCAAGTGAATACCACAATTTTGGCCAGATTCTTTTTCGATCTCTTTGTACAAGTTGACGGTGTACTGCTGCAAGCGAGCAACGTTTGGATCACCGTTCAGTGTGTGCATGCCACCAGCTGCGTGCCATGTCGAGCCTGCAGTGAGCTGCTTGCGCTCAACGAGAACTACATCTGTCCATCCGGCCTTTGTGAGGTGATACAACACCGAAGCGCCAACGACGCCTCCACCGATTACTACAACGCGTGCTGATGATTTCATGATGAGTTACTTTCTATGTCTTTTGCTGAATGTCTGTTGCTAAATATCTGAACTTAAAAGTCGGTTGCTACGCCACCCTCGGCGAGTCGGCGGGCACGAAATGCATCGAGCTCTTCAATGACTGCTGGGTCCATTGCAGGTTTTTCATAGCCGTCGAGGTAAGCCTGGGCGAGTTGACGTGCCTTCTGGTCAGCGGTTGGCTTACCTGCCTCTTCCCACGATTCGTAGTTGCGCCAGTCGGAGAGGATTGGCTTGTAAAACGCATCGCGAAAACGATCTTGGGTGTGTTGCACGCCAAAGTAGTGACCGCCTGGACCAACTTGTCCAATGGCTTCGTGCGCAAGTGTCGCTTCATCAACAACTATTGGTTCGAGGTATGCAGCAACCATTGCCAACAGATCAGCATCGAGCACAAACTTCTCGAGTGAGGCATGAAGACCACCTTCCATCCATCCAGCGCCGTGCATCAATACGTTGACGCCGCCTTGGATTGCTCCCCATAGCGAGAACACACTTTCGTATGCAGCCTGTGCATCTAGTGCGTTCGCTGCACAGACGTTGCTCGAGCGATAAGGAACGTTGTAGCGACGAGCAAGTTGACCGCCAGCCATTGCGGTGCGCATGTACTCAGGTGTTCCAAACGCTGGAGCACCAGACTGCATGTCAACGTTTGATGTAAATCCGCCGTAGGCAACCGGTGCACCAGGTCGTACAAGTTGTGTGAAGACCATGCCGGCAAGTGCCTCGGCATTTTGCTGGGCGAGTGCGCCAGCAAGTGTGATCGGAGCCATTGCCCCTGCCAACGTGAACGGAGTAATGATGATGATTTGATTGCGCGACGAAAATTCCATAATGCCTTGCAACATCGGAATATCGAGACGCAATGGAGATGACGAGTTAATGATTGAAAACACCGACGGTTCGCTGTCGAGTGTTTCTGACGAAACTTGACGAGCGATGCGTGACATCTCGAGCACGTCTTGGTTGCGTTGACGGCCAAGGCTGTAGCAGTGAATTGCCTTGTCGGTCATGGTGAGCATGTCATACGAACATTCGATGTGACGGATCGATGCGTGTAGATCCACTGGCTCAACTGGGTACCCAGCGGTGAAGTGGACGATGTTGAACATCTGAGTCAATTTGAGTAGATCTTGGAAGTTCTGGCGATTGCCAGCATGACGGGTGCCGTCGAGTTCCATAAAGTTTGGTGGGCTTGCAACCGAACCAAACGCCATCCAGTTGCCACCAATATTGAGTGTGTGATCTGGGTTTCGAGCGTGCAACTTAAATTCGCTTGGGCATGTTTTGATTGTCTCGAGAACCATTTCCGGGTCGAAACGCACTCGATTGTCCGTAATTTTTGCGCCAGCTTTTGCCAGTAGGTCGCGCGCTTCTGGCAACAAGAAGTCCATGCCGTATTCCGACAGAATTCGCAATGATGCGAGGTGGATACTTTCAAGTTCGTCGTCGCTCACCACTTTGGTGGGCGCGTAGTTCATGCGTGGTTGGCGAAATGGCTTCTGCTCTGGAAGCAGTGAGCGAGGGCCTGCTGCTTGTCGTTCGCGGCCGCGACGACGTGGACCCCCAGATTCAACTTCAGGCACGGTTATCTCTCCAAACGCATGAATTCCAATAGGACTAAGAGAAATAGGCTAGTGCTCAAGACTTGGCTAGCGATAATTTGAGCCGCAATTTGCTGGCTAATGCCTTTGTGAAACAAGAGCGTCAGTGGCTAATGACCGCGGCTAATGACCGCGGCTACAGACCCCGACGACGACGAATTTCTTCAGAAATAGCAGGCACAACCTTGTGGAGGTCGCCGATGACGGCGTAGCCAGCTTTGGTCACAATATTTGCTTCACGATCGGTGTTGATCGCCAGAATATTTTTGGAGGCCATTGCGCCAACCCAGTGCTGAATGGCGCCAGAAATACCGCAGGCAATGTAGATATCCGGTGCGATTCGAGTGCCGGTTTGACCCACCTGATCAGTGTGATTGCGCCAACCGTTGTTGGTAACCGCTCGTGAACATCCGACGATTCCGCCCAGCAAGCCTGCCAATTCTTCGAGTGGACCAAATGCTTCTGCAGAACCAACGCCTCGTCCACCGCTCACAACAACTGGTGCTGTTGCAAGTGTGACACCAGCGACACGCTCGACTCTGTCGCGAACGAATGAATGCATCACTGACGCGTCCAACTCAACATTAATAACAGCAATATTCGTAGGTGTTGGTGCTTCGACGGGTTCGACAGTGTGGTTGGCAAGCGTGACAAGTTTGATTGATGCATCAAGTTGCGCGTTCTCGAGCAGTGATCCGCCCCAGCGTGCACGAGTCATGCGCAACGGTTGCACGCCATCAAATGAGGCATCAAATTCGATGCAGTTCATGGATGCTGGAAGATCAAGTCGTGCAGCAACTTGGGCGATCACTTCGTGGCCGCGTTCGGTTCCACATCCGATTACAACTTGAGGTGATGATTTGCGCACAACTTGTGCAACGGACTCACCCCATGCTTCCGGACCGAAATCTACGAGCGCCGCATGATGCGCTTGATGGACAGTTGTGGCACCATATGCCGAGATCGCATCGCTCAGTGCATCGGCGTTTGCGCCGACGGTTACAGCTTCCAGTGTTGTATTGATTTGTTTGGCAAGATTGCGCCCAGCAGTGAGTGCTCCCAGTGATGCCGGCGTCATTGTGCCGCGGTCGTGCTCAACTACTACGAGCACGCTCATTTGAAGACCCCAAGCTCGACGAGCAAGTCGACAACTGCCGACGCGGCCTCTGGGCCAGTGCCAAGAATCTGTGTGTTGCTCACACGCTCTGGTGGGCGCTGCAACTGGATCATTTGTAGTCCACCGGATTCTGCCGAAATCTCGGTGCGCTGAATCTCGACTTTTTTGGAAGCAAGGCGACCTTTCATGGTCGGGTAGCGGGGAAGGTTGATGCCTTCGCGCACACCGATGCACGCAGGAAGCGGCAATTTGTAGATCTCTTGACCTGCATCGGACTCGCGGCGAATAGTTGCAACGCCGTCTGCCAATTCAATGCCCTTTGCACCGTTCACCATTGGTCGTCCAAGTTTGACCGCTGCGCGTACACCGACTTGGTATCCACACGAGTCGGCCGATTCGTTGCCGAACAAGATGAGATCAAATGTGCCGTTCGCAGTTTCTAGAGCGGTGATAGCCGAGCTGATTGCGGATGCAGTTCGCTGCGCGTCCCAATCCATGCCTTCGATTGGCACGAGTACTGCCTTGACCGCACCGACACTTGCGGCTGTGCGCAGTTGTTCTTCTGCTAGGACATCACCAAGTGTGAGCACGGTGACTTCTCCACCATGCTTTTCTACGAGTTGGACCGCGGCTTCGACCGCACATTCTTCGTGTGGGCTAACGGTGAATCCAAGAAACGCAGTGTCAACTTGCTGACCATCTTCGGTGATGTTGATGCGTGCACCAGGTGCTGGCACACGTTTGACACAGACAAGAATGTTCATGGGTTGAGAAGAGTTTCTAGCTCTTCATCCGTGCATCGGTTGGGTCAAACAACGGTTGTGAGCCAACGCGAGCTACTCGCACTGGATACATCTCGTTCATGTACATCACGCGCAGTTCGTTGCCTTCGACAGCGTGTTCTGGTGTGAGATAAGCGAGCAACAAGTATTTACCAAGCGATGGGGCAGCACCTGCAGTGGTCACGCGCGAAACGCGGCCCTTGGTGTCAACAATGCGTTGTCCATCTTTTGTCAAA
The DNA here is from genome assembly GCA_009698745.1 of Actinomycetota bacterium. Taxonomy (GTDB): domain Bacteria; phylum Actinomycetota; class Acidimicrobiia; order Acidimicrobiales; family Ilumatobacteraceae; genus UBA3006. The sequence goes on along the minus strand of WLPO01000029.1, from coordinate 10,939 downwards.
ATTGGTTCGTTGCCACCTGTTGGGAAGCGCTTGATGCCCGACTTGCTGGTGTTGTCGATCATTTCGAGTGTGCACATGATGGCGGCAGGCTTTTCGTCGCGAGCCTTCATGTATTCGGCTTTGCCGATGAAGTCTGCTGACTTCACTTTGGCGCGGTTGAGACCGGCTTCCATTGGGTTGTATTCGCTCTCGAGTTCTGCACCCATGAGGCGGTATCCCTTTTCGATGCGACCCGTAACGGCGTAAACGCCCATGCCTACAGGAATGATCTCAAATTCCTTGCCGGCTTCTGCGATTGAATCCCAAAGGCGAAGGCCGTGTTCCATCTTGGTGTAAATCTCCCAGCCGTTTTCGCCAACATACGAAATGCGGAACATGGTTGCAGGTACACCATCGATCAGGACTTCACGCACCGAACCGTATGGAAAGTTTGCTTGGCTGACATCGAACGGAACCAACTTGCCTTCGGCGTTAATGTTTTGTGTTGCCTTCGCCATTGTCTTTTCTGCATTTGGGCCCCACACGCCGATAGTGCACAACGCGCTTGACATGTCGGTGAACGTTACTGAACCATCTTGCGGCATGTACTTTGTAAACCAATACTTGTCGCGACCGCCGTCGAATGCGCCGGTGATAACGCGGAAGTGATTTGCACCGAGGCGCATGATCGTCAAGTCGCCACGGAAACCGCCACCCTGGGTGAGCAGTGGTGTGTAGACCGAACGGCCAACAGGAACATCGACATTGTTGACACACATGTATTGCAAGAACGCCATAGTGCCAGGACCCGTGAAATCAAACTCATTGAATGCTGTGAGATCGACCATTCCTACCGACTCGCGCATTTGCAAATGCTCTGCGTTGGTGATTGGTGACCACCAGCGTGCATCCCATTCGCTTGGGCGAGATTCACACTGACCCTTGAACTTGTCCATCAACTTGGCGTTCGAAGCAAACCACTGCGGGCGCTCCCAGCCGCGGGCATCAAAGAACGTTGCACCAGCTGCTTCTTCGCGCGGGAAGAATGGGCTACGGCGCATGTTGCGCTGCGTGCCCCATTGCTCGCGTGGGTGAACGATGCCATAGGTCTTGTTGAAGTGCTCATCGCAACGCGCATAGATGTGGTGGTCAGTTTTTTCGTGAGCATAGAAGCGGCTGATGTCCGACGAGTGTGGGTCACACAAATGCGGATAACCGTAAGTCATCCACTCGGCGACGAGTTGTGCAATTCCAGGGCCTTCTTTGATCCATACTGCAGCTGCAGACCACAAGTTGCGTACTTCAACGGTCTCGCCAAGTACTGGCATCGCGTCTGGTGTGAGCGACAAGAGTCCGTTGATGGCGTACTTGATTTCGGCATCGCCAAGCATTTCCATGAGGTCAATTGCTTGTTCCATCTGTGGATCAAAGTCATCTTGAGTAAGCGGCAATTCGGTAGGCGACAATGCTGAAGCTTCGTTCGATGGAATGTCATCGGGGTGCATGAAGATTGCACGGTGAGCGTACGAACCAACTTCCATCGAGCCCGAAGACTGACGTTCGTAACAGAACGTGTCCATGTCGCGGATGATTGGGTAAGCAAGCTCTTTGTTTGACTGCTGCAAAATGTCGATTGGACCAACGTCTGCCATTTGGTGAACGGCTGGTGTCAGTGGAATATTGGCTCCTGCCATTGCTGCGATGCGCGGGCTCCACACACCGCAAGCCACAACAACGAACTCGGCTTCGATGCGACCCTTGTTCGTCACGACGGCTTTGATGGTTCCATTTTCAACTTCGAGGTCGAGTACTTCGGTGTTTGCAAAAACTTGCAAGTTGCCAGCAGCAACAGCGCTCTCTCGCATGAGCGTGCCTGTCTGTAGTGAGTCAACTACTGAAACGCTTGGGGTGTAAAAACCACCGAGCAAAATCTTTTCGTTGATGAATGGAACGAGTTCTTTGATTTCTGCAGGGGTGAGCAACTTGGCATCGATGCCCCACGACTTTGCGGAGGTCATGCGACGATTGAATTCTTCGAGACGTTCTGGCGTACGAGCCACTTCGATACCACCGCATGTGTTATTCATGCCTAGTTCGATGTACTGCTTCTGGGAAGCAAGTGTGAGCAGCGCCATCTCTTTGTTGTGGTCGGTGGGGAAGATGAAGTTGGAGGCGTGACCTGTCGAACCACCTGGGTTGGGGAGCGGACCCTTGTCGATTTGCACCATGTCGGTCCAGCCCAACTTGGAGAGGTGGCCGACGAGGCAGTTGCCTACGATTCCGGCTCCTATGACAACGCATTTTGCACGGGTTGGAAACTGACTCATCTGGAAACCCCCAAGATTGACTATTTGAACGAGATCCGTAGTATATCACCGCAATATCACGGGTAAAAAATCGGATAGCCTGTCAGGAATGAGTATTTCATTGAGCCAGCAGGCTTACTTACAGATCCGCGACAAGATCGTGCGCCTCCAACTTGCACCCGGCGATGTGATCAGGGAAGACGTGCTGCAGGCGGAACTTGGCATCGGCCGAACTCCAATTCGCGAAGCATTGCAGCGGTTGGCTCGTGACCAATTTGTGACCGTGATACCGCGTCGAGGCATGTTGGTATCGCCAATCGACGTAATGGAACTTTCGATGCTGTACGAAACTCGAGCAATTTTGGAACCGTATGCCATGCGCCTCGCTGCAGTGCGCGGCAAGCAAGAGCATTGGGATGCGATGGCTGCAGCACTTGAAAGTTCGCGACGACCAAATGTGAGCAATAGCGACTTGATGCGCATCGACAGAAGGTGTCATGAGATCGTTTGGGATGCAGCGAATAATCGATTTCTTACGGACACGCTCGACATGATGTACGCGCAAAGCGATCGACTCTGGCATCTCTATATTTCGGACGTGGAAGACATGCGTCACGCGCTCGAAGAACATACCGAGATGTATCAGGCACTTGCCTCGGGCGACGGCGATTTGGCAGCAAAGCTTGCAGAAGCACATGTGCGCGCATTTGACGAAGAGATGAGCTTGGCGGTGCGAAAGAATCTCGGCTCGCCGCTCAATTAGCGAGTTTGTAAATATTTATTGCGTGCTGAGGCTCGCACGAAATTCACCCTCGCGCATCTTTTGCTGAATCTCCGCTGGCGGTTCGTCGAGTCTTTCTACAACAACCGAGTGAATCTTTGCGGTGCAATCAAAACCATGCGGGTATGGACCAACTGGTGATCCAGTGTCTACGCCAACGTCAAATGTTTCGCCACTCATCGAATAGACAAGTGGAACTGTTTTGTCAATGCGAGCAGAGCCAACGTTCAAGTTGTCGACGAAAAGAGTGACTTCACCACCTGCACCGAATCCACCGTCGTACGCAAATGCCGCAACGATCTGGTGTTTGCCAGCAGTGATCGGTGTGCTACTTGCGACGGAAGTGTGCTCGTGGCCAAACCAGTTGTAATGAAAAGTTGGACGACTCTGCTCATCGAGATACAACGACCAACCGGCCATGTTGCCACCCTGGCACACGATCACGCCATGGGGGCTGGTTGTCGAGGTAGCTGTATCAATTTCGATGTTTGCGGTTATTCGAAACGAACAATTCTTGATGTTGATCACTGAAGACTCTGGCATACGTACGTGAGCTGGCGTGTAAGTCATTGATGTCAAGCCGTCGAGTGAATGTGGCACCGAGAAATCTCCATGACGCGGCGAGCCTGGATCACGCAGTGGGTAGATGCCGTAATCAATTGCATGTTGATGAAAGAGGGCCTGCAGTTCGGCGAGTTTTTCTGGGTTTTGCTCAGCCAGGTCAACTGCTTGCGAGAAGTCTTCGGCGATGTTGTACAACTCCCACACTTCTTGAGGACCATCAAACTCATAACCCTGCAATCTGATCCACGGCAGTCGACCATGAAAGCACGAAGCCATCCAACCATCTGCATAAATGGCTCGATTGCCAAGAATCTCAAAATATTGACTCGTGTGGGTGCTCGGAGCATCAGCGGAATCAAACGAATACGCCATCGATGTGCCGTGTAGCGGCATTTGCTCGATGCCATTCACATGTGTCGGCGGTGTAATGCCGGCAATGTCATAAATAGTTGGCACGATGTCGACCACATGGTGAAACTGCGTGCGCAAACCACCCTTGTCGGCAATCTTCTTTGGCCACGAAAGAGCCATTGCGTTTCGTGTGCCACCGAAGTGTGAAGCAACTTGCTTCATCCACTGAAACGGAGAGTCAAGAGCCCATGCCCAGCCAACATTGAAATGGTTTTCACATTTATCTGTCCCGAAGTCGTCTATGTGGTCGAGGAGCCACTCGGGATCCTCAGGAACTCCGTTTTGAAACGATGGAGCGCTCCATGCACCATGAATTGTGCCCTCAGCAGATGCGCCGTTGTCGCCAGTGATATAGATGACAAGAGTGTTGTCGGCAATGCCCATGCCATCTAGCGAGTCGATGACGCGTGCAATTTGCGCATCGGTGTGTGCGAGGAATCCGGCAAACGTTTCCATCAATCGTCGCGCGACTGGTTTATAGCGGTCGGGGTAGTCGGCCCACGCCGGCACTTGCTCTGGTCTTTTTGTGAGCGTTGTGTCTTTTGGGATCACGCCGAGTTTTAACTGGCGCTCGTAGATCATGTCGCGTAGTGAGTCCCAGCCATCGTCGAACTGACCTTTGTATTTGTCAATCCATTCGCGCGACACATGATGCGGGGCGTGCACCGCAGGCGTAGAGAAGTAACAAAAGAATGGACGATTAGGTGTCGATGCGTGTTGACGTTGCATCCAGGAGATTGCTTGATCGGCCAAATCTTCTGTGAGGTGATAGCCAGGTTTGCCAACGTGCGGAGCGATTGGTGTTGTTTGGTCGTATACGGGTGGTTCCCATTGAGAAGACTCTGCACCCATGATTCCGTAAAAGCGATCGAAACCTAAGCCGGTTGGCCAGCGATCAAATGGACCTGCAGGACTTTGTTCCCACGATGGCGCGAGATGCCATTTACCAAAACATGAAGTTGAATATCCAGACATGCGCAGTACTTGTGCAACAGTTGCCGACTCTGGGGGTATTGCACTGTCGTATCCAGGGAATGAGTTGGCGATTTCGGTGATGCCGCCCATGTGCACGCTGTGATGGTTGCGTCCTGTCAACAATGCCGCTCGAGTAGGCGAGCAAAGTGCGGTGGTGTGAAATTGGTTGTAGCGCAAACCGGTTGTCGCAATCTTGTCGAGTCCTGGCGTCGTTACAGGTCCACCAAAGTTTCCAAACGAACCGAAGCCAACGTCGTCGAGCATGATGAGCAAAATATTTGGAGCATCAGCTGGGGCGGTTGGTGCTTTGAGCTTTTGCGGCGTTGAGTTGGTGATGATTCTGGAAATGTCTCCACCAAAAGCAGGTGTCGACTTTGGAAGCTTCTGTGTCACGACTGCAAACCAACTACATCGAAACAGACGAGTGCACGCAACACCTGGGCCTTATTGCCTTTTATCTGCAATGCCAAGGCCGCAATTGCTTGAGACAAGGTTGTGGCTCCGCTCAAAATGTCGGCCCACACTGCCATGTCGCAGGCAACCGAATTGGCCGCACCTATGCCATCGGTGGTTACTGCAACGCAATTGCGAATATGCAGACCAGTCTTTTGGTCTTGTGGAAAATTGAAAGCAATGTGGGTATCGATACCTTCTGCGCGGGTTGGGTCAAGCAGCACACGCAAAATGCTTACGGCTGAAGAAATTGGTCCTGACAAAATTTGTCGTTTACTGATGCGGTGTGTGTTGAATCGTGTCGCGTCAAAGCTTCCGTCCAAATGGCGTGCTCGCGCAAGACACCAGTTACGTATGTTGGCAGCCGGCGTTCGCTGTGCAACTAGGCGCAAAGCACTTGCGAGTAGCTGTTTGTCTGACGTAATTGGATCAGTGCCGTACGCGAGCCACGAAGCAAGTTCAATAGCAAAACGAAGGTCGTCGCTATCTATCGCCTGGCGAGTTTGCGCACGCACAGTTTCTTTGCCGCTAAAGCCCTTGATCATTCGATCCGCGTGATCTTGCGTCGAGAGCGGAAAGAGGTTTGCTTCATGACCATCGAAGAAACCAAAAATTCCGCTTCGTATCTGGCGCACATGGTGTTCGGCTACGCCATACAACTCCGACGTGAGGTAGTCATCGTCGCATTGTTCTGGCAGACGAATGGTTGCACCCAAGTCGGCACTTGACATACCGCGGTTTGTGTAGCGCACCGTTTGATCCCACAGAAATTGAATTGAGTCTCGATACTTTGTGACGCGGTCTTTGATCGCTTCAGCCCCGCTGATTGGAGGACCATGTGCGCCAGCGAGGTGTTCGGAGTGCAAGCCAAGCAGGTGATCTAGACCACGCAACATCACTTGGGGGTCTCGGTATTCTTCGCCGCGAATCGCAAAGATGTTGAACAGCACTGGCCAGACCAAGTTGTTCACGCACAGCTTTTGTGAATCAAACCAGTATGTGACCGAATCATCTGCATCGGACGGTGCTGGTGTGACTTGGATATCGAGACCAGCAACTCGGATGCTGCACGCAGAATTAAACGTGTTTTCTGGCGCAATGAATCCGTATGTATGAGGAGCATGCGCAGGGTCGCGATAAAACTGACCAAGCCCAACATTGACGACACCATCTTCGCCGTCTAATGGAAGCGTGACAGCAAACTGTTCGACGAGTCCGCGACCGTATGCGGGGGCAATCTCAGATGTTGTGCGCAATCGGTTGAATGCAATCTTCTCGTGTCCCCAGATGGGAATCTTGGCGGTTGGGTTTTCTTCAAACACGGCTCGCGTGCCACCCACGTAGTGAAAATGTGTGTACAGCACCGCAACAATTGGTCGTGTTGTCACTGCGCGCAATTCTTTTATCGCTGCGCGCATTTCCTCAATTGATTCACCGGTGTCGATTGCAATAATGCCATCTGGTGCATCAACAAATGTTTGGTTGGATAAACCATTACCAACGAGACACCAGACGCCAGGGGAGACGGTATAAAACTTTCGCTCAAGCCTTTGCGACTGAGCAATGTGGTCGCGGTGTGCGACTTGGCCGTTAGCGAGCGTGACGCTCAGGTCACCGTTTGGCTCAAAACTGCGGCTGGGTTTTTTGTGCGACGAAGTCATCCCCGCAACAGTAACTACTTGTAGTGGCCAAGTACCTGCGCGGGGTCGGTCGAGACCGTGTCGGGCCAATTGGAATACCAAATATCGGCCGCGGAAGTACCCACGTGTAGTGGTGGTCGGTCAAAGCCTGCGATCGGTGGGAGGAGGGGTTCGACCACCACATCCCATCGGGGTTTGGAGAAATAGGGAAACGATTGGCGAGGTTTGCCAGATCGATTGAATACTCGGTGCGGTGTGGAGAGTAAACGTCCACCGCTCCACAGTTCGAGCATGTCGCCAACGTTCAACACCATTCCATTTGGTGGGCATTCTGCAGCTAACCACTCGTCGTTGCGATTGCGAACTTCGAGACCACCAATTGGGTCGTGGGCGAGCAGTGTGAGCAAGTTGAAATCTTTGTGTGGGTGTATGCCCCACGAATCTGACTGCGGTGGCATGGGTGGATAGTTCAGCAACGTCATGTTTGTCAATGGATCGGACATATACGAGAGCAAGATGTTTTTGTCAACGCCCATTTGATTGCACAATGCGATGATGAGGCGCTCGCTCACTTCGGTGAGTGCATTCCAATACGCCATAATCGGGGTTCGTACATCAGCAGAAATATTTGGCCACTTGTTTGGCCCATAGAGCGAACAGTTTGCAATTACCGGGTTACTTGGATCGGTTTCGTTGTGCAACTTCCACGCCTCGTATTGATCGGCAGTGCCTTTGCCTGAGTTTGGTGTGAAATATCCGAGTGGAACGAATCCTCGGTAGTTCCCTTTGACAACCATGTCTTGCATCAAAACTTCTCGAGGTGCATCAAAAACAGTTTTGACGGCATTACGCATGTTGGTAACTATTTCGTCGACAACTCCGTGTCCAACGATGATGGCAAAACCAATTTCGCTGAGAGCCGCATACAAATCGGCTGCATCACTGTTGTAGTCGGATGACCCAGTTGTGCTTGTTGCAAACGACTCAATCGAGATGATTGGAAGTGACTGGCCCATAAGGGCAATCTACTCTGCGCGGTTTTGTACGTGCTGAAACCCGAAGCGTCCCTTAATGCACAAGTTTCCGTGGGTGACAGAATGATCGCTAGGCGAAGTGACCTTGACGATTTCGTTGTCTTGCACATGCAAGGTGAGTGAGCAACCAACACCGCAGTAAGGGCAGATCGTGTCGGTCTGTGTCTGCTCTTCTTCTTTCCAAGTGCCAGCCTCACGCATGTTGTGCTCGCTTGTAAACATGAGTGCGCCGGTGGGGCAAACCTGAATGCAGTTACCGCAGTAGACGCATGCCGAATCGGTGAGATCCACATTGAATTCGGTCGAGATCCGAATGTCGAATCCACGGCCGGCGACTCCAATGGCAAAAGTGTTCTGCCATTGTTCGCCGCATGCGTCGACGCACTGGTAGCACATGATGCACTTTGAATAGTCGCGCACGTACAGCTCGTTGTCGATCTTGACTGGCTGCAACACATTGGAAACGCTTGAGCCGTCGGCTACATGGTGATGGCCAGTTGTTGCTTCGTCGCGATGTGTGGTTGGTGCTGCTGGTTTGCCGAATCGTGTTGGCTCGGCCTCGTATTCATCGTTCCAGCGAGCAACATTTTTTGTCAACGAAAGATCAACTGATGAACCGAGTAATTCAAGCACGAGTTTGCGGCTGTGGTCGGTGCGCTCGGTGTCAGTGCGCACCACCATGCCTGGCTCGACTTTGCGCGAACATGAAGGCACCAACACACGTGATCCTTCAACTTCGACCATGCAGACTCTGCAAGCATTCTTTGGCGTAATGGTGTCGCCAAAACACAAGGTGGGAATCTCTTTGCCCAAGGTGCGACATGCACTCAAAATCGTTTCGCCTTCTGCGACAGTCACTGACTGATCGTCAATGGTGAGTTGCACCGATCGGCGTACTTGTAAGCCAGTGGTCACTTGGGTGCTCATACTGCAAATACTTTCAGTTTGTTGATTGCCGAATCAATTGCGCTGTTGGCTGTCTGACCAAGTCCGCAAATGGAAGCATCTCGCATCACGGTGCCGAGTTCGCGAAGCAGTTCGATGTCTTGCGACTGAACACCTTTTGCCAAACGGGAGACGATCTCTTCTTGGCGCACGGTGCCCACGCGACAAGGTACGCACTGACCACACGATTCATCCCGAAAGAAGGCTGCGATGCGGCGAAGTTGGTCAACCATGTCGACCGACTGATCGAGAACCATGACTACACCGGATCCAAGACTTGAACCTGCCGCTCGTGTTGCTTCCATGGTGAGAGGTAGGTCGAGATCGTTTGGACCAACGAATCCTCCGGCTGCACCACCCAACAGAATCGCTTGCAACGTGGAGCCACTGCGCATTCCGCCGCCGAGATCAATCAACTGTCGAAGCGTGATGCCAAATTCAACTTCATAAATACCTGGTTTCGCGACTGCTCCAGACAAGCAGAACAACTTGCGGCCCTTCGAGCCCTCGGTGCCAAGTGCGGCGTATGCGGCTCCGCCATCTTTAACAATGGAGAGCACATTGACAAGCGTTTCGACGTTGTTGACGAGAGTCGGTTTGCCAAACACGCCAACTTCAACAGGGAATGGCGGTTTGTTGCGCGGTTCGCCGCGGTAGCCCTCAATCGAGTTGAAGATCGCTGTTTCTTCGCCGCAGATGTAAGCCCCTGCGCCACGAACAATCGACAGATTGAAATTGAATCCCGAACCCAAAATGCTGTCACCCAAAAATCCGTGCTTCTTGGATTCGTCGATTGCATGTTGCACGTTGCGAATTGCGCGCGGGTACTCGCCACGCAGATAAATAAATCCTTGCTCGCTTCCAGTAGCAAATGAAGCAATGATCATGGCTTCAACGAGAGCGAATGGATCACCTTCCATGATTACGCGATCCTTAAACGTGCCGGGCTCTGATTCATCGGCATTGCAAATTGAATAGTGGGGGAATGCAGGTTGACCAGCAACGGCGCCCCACTTGCGTCCTGTTGGAAACGCTGCACCTCCACGACCAACAAGACCAGAAGTGTTTACTTCGTCAATGACACCGTTTGCGCCGAGTTGGATTGCTTTGCGCAATGCATCAAAACCGCCGTGCTGTTGGTAGTCAGAAATTGAGAGTGGGTCAACTTTTCCGATGCGACCGAGAAGCACAAGTTTTGATGAGGAATCTTGCGCTTGTGGAGTTGCCGACACGACTGTCGCTTCGGTCTCGGGCCAACCACCCTTGGCAAGTGCATTGATCTGTACTGGCGTGGCAGGCGCAAGTACTTCATGGCGGGCTGGATCGCCAGCTTCAATGACGAGTACCGCTGGTGCGCGTTCGCAGGTTCCGAGACACGGCGATGGGTGAGTACCTTCAGGAAGTTGATCTTCTTTCAGGCCGCCCATTGCGCGACAGGCCAAGTCGATGCACACATGTACTTGACGCTTTGGTCGTTCGGTCATCGAGAACAACGCGTAGAAACTTGCAACGCCATAAATTTCGGCAGGAGCAACATCGAGTTGTTGTGCGATGTAGTTGATGGAGCCACGACTGATCCAACCGATGCGATCGTTTACCGCATGCAAAGTCGGCAACAACATGTGACGCAGATTGCGTAGTGCTTCGCCTGCCCGCGAGACGCGCAAATCTTGCTCACTTCTTTCGCCACCTTGCGTGTACTGGGTTGGCTTGCCGAGCACGCTGTCAACTGCGTCGCGCTCATCACGCGTCGCTACAGAAGAGTTGACTTTAAGATCCATGGCGACAACAGCGTAATGCTGGGCTATTCGCCAGCAACGGGAACGCGCTTGTCATTGACGGAAATCTTGT
>WLPO01000028.1 GCA_009698745.1 Actinomycetota bacterium | reverse complement strand
GGGTCTGATGTAGCGGTTTTTTGTACGTACCCCGCAAGACGCATGGCGAGCCACAAGTCGATGTCATTGCCCGAAGCCGGACCGTCGGTACCAAGAGCAACATTGACGCCTTGCTTGTGCAACTCAACAATGCGCGCAGTACCACTTGCCAACTTGTAGTTGGATGCAGGGCAGTGCGTGACCGTTGCACCATGTTGTGCAATCATCGCAATGTCAGCGTCATTTAAATGCACACCATGGGCGAGGACCGCATTTGTGAGCAACTGCGTGTCGGCAAGCACTTGGATCGGTGTGCGACCATTGTGTCGTTTTGAGACGAGCGACATTTCGCCAACTGTCTCAGCAGCGTGCACATGAATGTGAGCACCGTGTTGTTTGGCGAGTGCGGAGATCTGGTTGAGGTGTTCTTCGCCAAGCAAATAAGTGCTGTGCGGGCTCAGCCAATTGAGTGAATCAAAACCATTTGGCAATGAGAGTTCTTGCTCACGCTTTTGAGAATCGGTGAGCCACTCGTTTGCCCAAGCCATGCGCTTGGCAATTGGCAATGGCTCTGGCCCGTCAGACTCAAGCAGGTTTGGGCCGCAGTGAATGCGCATGCCAGAGCGCGCTGCAACTTCAAGCGCTGCGTCTGGCAAGTAATACATGTCAAGTGCGGTGGTGATGCCGCCTAGCAGTGATTCAAGTGCGGCAAGTTCGGTGCCGGCTACAACAGCATCGTGCGATAACACTGCGATCTCTGCTGGCATGAGACGACCAAGAAAATCTTCCAAGTTCATGTCATCGCCGAGGCCGCGAAACAGCGTCATGCCCATGTGCGTGTGAGCATTGATCATGCCCGGCATAACAATGCCACCCTTGGCATCGATCACAGTAGGTGCAGTGTGGTCGAGTGCTCCAGCGGCAATTGCACGGATCTTGCGGTCAGCACCGACCACGATCGTTGCATCGTTGACAATGGTGCCCACGGCGTCGATGGTGACAACACAGGCGTGAGTGATTGCAAGAAGGTCTTGTGGGGTACTCATGAAAATTCTGTCGCTTTCGTTGTATCTATTTGTTTCAGCACGTCACGCAATAGTGCGCCAACTCGTTGAGCTGACTCTTTGCCGACCTGTAATACATCTTCGCCAGACAGAGGCTGTGGATTGATGCCTGCTGCAAGGTTTGTAGCGAGCGAGAGTGCGAGCACTCGCATACCCAAGTGCCGTGCAGCGATGGTTTCGAGCACGGTTGACATGCCAACCATGTCGGCACCGAGCGTGGCGATTGCACGAATTTCTGCTGGCGTTTCAAAATGTGGTCCGTGAAAACCAAAGTAGACAGCCTCATTGATTTCTGGAGAAACATTGCGCACGAGTGAGCGCAGTGATGAGTTGTATGCATCGGTGAGATCAACGAAGCGGCCAGCATGTGGTGCTGGTGGATTGTCGCCTGTGAGCGGAGAGTGACCCGTCATGTTGATGTGATCTTTGATCACTACGGGTTCGCCAATGGTCCACTCTTTTTGCAAACAACCTGCGCCGTTTGTGAGCAATGCGATTTTGCACCCGAGTGCATGTGCGACACGCACGCCGTGTACTACCGCATGCACTCCATGACCTTCGTACAAATGCGTGCGGCCGGTGAGTAGCAATACGCGAGTAGAACCGATGGTGATCGACTTGAGTGCACCACCGTGGCCGATGGCCGATGGGCGAGTGAATCCCGGAATGTCTGCAACGTTGATTGATTGCACAGGTGTCGATGAAACTTCTTCGAGAAGGCCTACGGCATCTGCCCAACCCGATCCGAGCACTACGAGGACATCATGGCGGTCACCGAATTGCGTACGAACCGCCTCGGCCGACCGTTCGGCAAGTGCAAAGGCTTCTTTGACCACAAGTCCCATATATAAAGGCTAGGCGCAAAAAGTAATAGCAAGGCGCATAAACAACTGGCCATACAGCAATGTTCCAAAAGACACGCACGCATCGGTAGCGTGGTGCGCTATGAACACGACTACAACAGCACCTCTCACAATTTCTCCAACTCGCGTATTGGCTGACTTGTTGCCAAAGCGTGCAACGCGCGCATCTGCTCTTACGCAAGATGTTGTTCTTGTCTTTGGGTTTGCCTTGCTGACGGCGCTTGCCGCGCAGATCGAAATTCCACTTGGGTTTACTCCGGTGCCGCTTACTGGCCAAACATTTGCAGTGCTTCTTGCGGGAGCAGTACTTGGTATGCGACGCGGTGCTTTGAGCCAACTCGTGTATTGGTTTGCAGGACTTACTGGCTTGCCTTTTTATTCGGGTGGGGCAGGTGGATGGGAGTCTGGAACTGGTGCGACACTCGGTTACCTCGTTGGATTCATGGTTGCAGCTGGCGCAATTGGATATCTTGCAGAGAAAAAGCAAGACAGAAACTTTGCAACATCATTGCCAGCGATGCTGCTCGGATCAACAATTATTTACGCATTTGGTGCAACGTGGTTGGCGCACAAAATTAATGTGCCACTAGCAAATGGCGATACAAATGCAATCAGTCTTGGCGTTGCTCCATTTTTGATCGGCGATTTGTTGAAAGCACTCATCGCAGCGGGACTCACGAGCACCGTGTGGACTGCAGTCGCTAAACGCAGCTAGTAACAGCGCTCTTAGCGCGAACGCTCAAGCTCGTACAGAGTTGTGCCACTGCCACGCGCAACCCACAAACCAGCGCCAGCTTGGACAAAGTGTCGATTGAGTCGCTTGCGATACCAATCTCCGGTGCGCGCATAGATATTTAAGTCGGTGGTCTTTTTGTCGACGGCATTGCGCAAGTCGGCCGATGTCGGTACTTCCAAGTACAACACGCCACGAGTTGCTTTTGCCAAATTGCCAATCGCTGCAACAGCCTGCTTGTCGTTGAGATACTGCAACACGCTGTGGCAAACAACGAGGTCAAATTGTCGCGTTGGAAACCATGAGGCGATGTCATGACATTCATGGTCGTATTTTTCACAAGCATGTTCGCTGATGTCAACTGACAATCGTTTTACTTTTGGATGGGTAGTTGCATACCAATCTCGCCAATAACCAAGACCTGCACCTACGTCGAGCACAGACCGCACAGGCACTTCCCACCACTGACACATTGCGTGCACCGCAGTGGCGAGTGTGTTGACCTTGGTGCGGCTGTGGACAGGGCTAGTTGAATAGAAGCGCTTGAAAAAAGCGGCATCAAATGTGTGGCGTGCCATGCATCTTGTGTAGCAGGTGAGCGTCCGCCGTTACGATTGTTACCGTTACGATTATTGCCAGACCTCAGTCGAGGTCACATTCGCAAGGAGCCAACATGTCGGTATATGAAACCAAGATTGCACGCCTCACTGGTGCAGGCAGCCCATTTGACGATGTGCTTGGCAAAGTGACTTTGCTTGTCAACGTTGCATCCAAGTGTGGTTTGACTCCGCAATACACAGCGATGCAGCAGTTGCACTCCGATTTGTCGGCAAAGGGTTTCAGCGTGCTTGGCGTGCCATGCAATCAGTTCATGGGCCAGGAGCCAGGAAATGCACAAGAGATCCAAGAGTTTTGCTCCACAACGTACGGGGTTGACTTTCCACTGAGCGAGAAAGTTGATGTCAATGGTGATGCACGCCACGCTCTGTACAAGTCATTGGTGACCTCGCCGGATGCCGAGGGGTACACCGGCGATATTCGTTGGAACTTCGAAAAGTTCTTGATCGGTCGTGACGGCAAAGTTGTTGCAAGGTTTGGTCCGCAAGTCGCACCAGACGCACCAGAAGTGATTGCTGCAATCACGTCTGCACTGGGCTGATCACAATGCTCAAAGTCGGTGCAGTTCAGATGTCGATGTCGACTGACATCGCAACGAATATTGCAACCGCCGAGCGTCTTGTGCGTCAAGCTGCATCGCAGGGTGCACAGGTTGTATTAATCCCAGAGCTTTTTGAGGGACACTATTTTTGCAAGGACGTTGATCCGAAGCATCTCAATCTTGCACTGCCTATTGACGGACATCCGACAATTGCCCATTTTCAACGCGTGGCAAAAGAACTCAATATTGTTCTGCCAGTCAGCGTGTTTGAACGCGCCAACGAAGCCTTGTTTAACACCGTTGCGATGATCGATGCAGATGGAACAGTGATGGGCATTTATCGCAAGAGCCACATTCCAGACGGCATCGGTTACAGCGAAAAGTATTATTTCAGTCCTGGTGATACTGGGTTTCGTGTTTGGAAGACACGACATGGAGCAATCGGTGTTGGTATTTGCTGGGATCAATGGTTTCCAGAATGCGCGCGATCGATGGCACTGCAAGGTGCGGACGTGTTGTTGTATCCAACCGCTATTGGCAGCGAACCACCAAACCCTTCGTGGGATTCTGCGCATCATTGGCAACGTGTGATGCAAGGGCATGCCGGAGCCAATATGGTTCCTGTTGTTGCGGCCAATCGAATTGGTCGTGAAGTTGGCGAACAAACAGAAATCACATTTTATGGATCTTCGTTTATCACCGATGCACTTGGCGCCAAAGTGGCAGAAGCCAATCGCACCGACGAGGGTGTTTTGGTAGCAACAATTGATTGCAGCGAAAACCGCAAGATGCGCAGCGCCTGGGGCTTGTTTCGCGACCGACGCCCAGAGTTGTATCGCGGCTTAACCACGTTTGATGGCACGACGTCGGGCAACTAATGCCGAGAATGCCAGGAGAGTTTGCTCCTCACGAACGCACAGTAATTGCATGGCCAACTCGTGACGACGTGTACGGCGATCATCTTGACGAAGCACGGGAAGCTCATGCTGCGTTAGCACGCACGATCTCGGGTTACGAGCCCGTAACCATGATTGCAAATCAGCAAGAAGCTGAGTACGCAGCAGAGTTGTGTGGCTCAACAGTCGACGTGGTGGCACTTCCAATTGATGATTCGTGGTTTAGAGACTCAGGCCCGATTTATGTCTTTGATGGCAATGATCGGTTGGCAGGCAACTGGATATTTAATGGCTGGGGCCAAAAGTTTGTGCCGTTTGATAAAGACGCTGCCGTTGCAAGTGCATGGGCCAAACACGCTGGTCATCCGGTGCGCAATATCGACATGGTGCTTGAAGGTGGATCAATCACATCTGATGGTGCCGGCTTGCTAGCCACAACCGAGCAATGTTTGTTGCACCCAAATCGCAACCCGCACTTGAACAAGGCTCAGATTGAACAACAATTGCGCAGTGAGTTTGATTTGAATGAAGTGATGTGGCTTCCACACGGATTGTCGATGGATGCCGACACGGACGGTCACGTAGACAATGTTGCGATCTTTATTGCTCCGCGCACGATGGTTTTTCAGACATGCAACGACAAATCAACGAGCGATCACCTGCGTCTTGAAGAAAACCGCAAGGTTGCTGAATCGTTTGGCGTGACAATGCACGAAATTCCTGTTTTGCCAGTGATCGAGTATCACGGCGAGCGCGTGCAGGTTCCGTATCTCAATTTTTACATGATCAATGGTGCAGTGATCGTGCCTGTCTGCGGTCACGCAGCGGACGACGACATGCTTGCGCTCATCGGAGAATACATTCCCGATCGCGACATCGTTGGTCTCGACATCGGTGGAATTCTTGCTTATGGTGGTGGTGGCATTCACTGCATCACGCAACAAATACCTACTGTTCTCTAACAGTTTCTAAACAGGCGCATCCATTGTGCGGAGTGGCAGTTGCTGCGACGGCAGGTTGTCCCACATGTCGGCAAGCAGATCTTCGCGTAGTGCACGCACGCTTGGGTCGTCCCAGCGATTGACATGTTGCAGTGGGTCGTGAGTCAGGTCGTAGAGCTCGCCTTCGCCGGCTCTGCTCATAGAGCCGTCAAGCGCGGCGGTGCACACCCAGTTATCGCGACAGATAGTGCGCAGATGCACAATTTTTCCAAACAAGACAGAATCCCATTCGGTGAGCACGCGTTCGTGACCAAGTTGTTCGGCTTCAGCCTGATGAATTGGTAAACGAGGCGCTTCTACGTAGCTCGGTTGAGCAATGCCTGCGATGTGCGCAAACGTTGCGGCAAGCGAAACGTGGCCAACAGGAGCAGAAACTCGAGCAGGTGCGATGTTGGCGCTTGGTGCTGGGCGCCAGATGAGAGGAAGTCGCATTAGTGAGTCGACGTGATATGGACCCTTAAAAAGTAGACCGAAGTCGCCTTGAAACTCGCCGTGATCAGTGGTGTACAACACGTCGAGATCGTTACCCCAACCACGCGATTCAATCGCACCCATCACCTTGGCAATGGCCTCATCAATCAATTCGTTTTCGACATGCGTATACGCATTTACTTCTCGTACTTGGTCTTGTGTCAGCGTTGCTGGTACCCAACGAGCCGGTGCTTCGTAGTTTGAAACAAATGTGCCGTCGTACCAACCGCGCCAATGGCGCAATTTGTCATCAAGTACGGCTTCGCGAGTAGTCGAATTTGCAATGTAGTTTTCTGGAAGATCGAGGTCTTGCCAACGGACGCGATGCATCTCTGAAGCCGGTGGATCCCATGGATGGTGTGGGTCGGGAAAACTCATCCAACAAAACCAGTCTTTATCTGCAGGCAGTGATTCAAGCCATGCAATCGTGCGTTGAGCAACCCACTCGGTGTGATACCACTCGGTGGGAATTGGGTTGACATGCACTTGCGGTGCTTTTGTGTCGCCACCACCCTCGGCATTGACTTGTAGTTCGTTGTCGAGAACGCGGTAATAACTTAAGACTGATTCGGGGTGATTGTCACGTATCCATTGCGAGTAGTGCAGTGCGCCTGCAGCGCCGTGAGTTGCGAGTTCCATGTGGTCAAAACCACGGTGCGGATCGTTTGGATTCTCGTTCGTAGTGCGATGGGCACCCATGCGGTTTTCGGTAAAGCGCAAAAATGGGTCGAGCAACGGCTCGAAGTGTGCTTTGCCGATGAGTGCAGTTGCATAACCGGTCTCACGCAGATCGGCTGCAATACTCGGCGCATCCTCTGGAAGCGGAACGCCGTTCATCCACACACCGTGAGTAGCGACGTGTTGACCGGTGAGCATGGTGCTGCGCGATGGCATGCACACCACGTTCTGCGGATGCGCACGATCAAAAGTGATGCCGTGCTTGCTCAAGGCGTCAATTGTCGGCGTGCGAGCAATCAATCCGCCATTGCATCCGAGTGCGTCATATCGCTGTTGGTCGGTGGTGATGAAAAGTATCTTGCGGCCCATTTATTTCCGATCAAACATTTCTTTTACTTTGGCAATACCAACACCCGCTGCACCACCGATTGGCAGCGCCAACACTTCTGGATCCATATCGGTCGAATACATCAACAGGCATCTATTAGGTCCGTCGGGAATCACATCAACTGTGCCGAGATGAAACGTGATCAGTGGATTGTTGACGATCTTGTATTGAAAGCGACGCAAGTCGTGGTCGAGAGTAACGATGTCTTCTTCAAACGTGATGCCGGCTGCAAGCTCGATCCAACGTTTGTTTCCCTCTACGCGACACGAAGTGATTGGAAACCATTCATGCAATCGTTCTGGTGCGCCAACAAAAGCCCACACTGTGTCGGCGTCGCACTCGATAAAGCTAAAGCGCCGGACGGTTCCCATATTTCAAATCTAATCTTTTTGCACTCGTACTGCACAAAGCGAACAATTTAATTATGAGGAATCTGCCAGTCGATGGGGTCTGTGCCGTTTGCTTGAAGCGCATGATTGATTTGAGAAAAGGGTTTTGAGCCAAAGAAACCATTGTGCGCAGACAACGGGCTTGGGTGAGCAGACTCGATGATTGTGTGTTGCGGTTGTGTGATTAACGATTTTTTCTTGCGTGCAAAAGCACCCCACAACACAAACACAATTGGCGACGTCAGTGATCCGAGTGTGTGTACAACAGCATCAGTAAAAACTTCCCAACCGTGACCTTGATGTGTACCGGCACCATCATGTCGAACCGTCAGTGTTGTATTGAGTAGCAACACACCTTGCTGTGCCCATGTGGTCAGGTCTCCACTTGACGAAGGCTCTATGTCGCAGTCTGCTTGCAACTCTTTGTAGATGTTGCGCAGCGATGGAGGGATCTTGACGCCGTTTGTGACAGAGAAACACAGACCGTTTGCTTGTCCTTGGGAGTGATACGGGTCTTGCCCAAGAATCACTACTCGCACATCGTGTGGCGCGATGAGCTCGAATGCACGAAATGTTGCACCTAACGGTGGGTAGACGGTTGCGGTTTGTCGTTCAGCAGCAACAAAGTCTTGCAAACTTGTCCAATATGGTTGTGCAAGTTCGTGGGAAAGTAGGTCGTGCCACTGCAGTGGCAATTGATCAGACATTGTGCGTTGATCCTTCGTCATCCACCAAAAATTCGGTAGGTGCGTTCTGCTGGCCCAAGTCCAAAGTGTTTATTCCACGCGCTTGCTAGTACTAGTGCAACGACGTAGAACGACAGCGACAATACGAGTGCTGTGTCTAGTCCGGTGGCACCCACCCAATGCAGTCGATGTACGACAAGATTGAAAAATACGACATGCAGTAAATACACCGACAGCGTCATGCGTCCCGCACGCGCAAGCAACTGCACACCAACCGCATGAGGCGCACGCTCAACTACAAGTGAAACGAAACAGAGCGCAACGACAGCGGTTGCAAGTGTGCCGAGCGAAAACAAAATACTGCGATCTAGTGGCTGGGTGGACAACAGTTTTGCAATAATGACGTCGCGGTTAGAAATCTGCGGGGATGGCGTGAAGAGAAAGTTGGCACCATGCGTGGTGAGCATGAGGAGAATTGCCGCAAACATGAGTCGTATGCGAATCTCGGTGAATCGATGGATGTGCCGTCCGATCACGATGCCGGCAATAAAAAATGCGATCCATGGAAATACAGGGTGGGTGTAGTCGACAAATGTGCGGATGAGCAGATTGCGTGGCGAGTCAGGTGTGGGTGAGAGCCAGCGAGTGTTGTTGCCATCGAGCAATTGGCTTGCTCTCCACCATGAAGTTCCTGCCGCGACGACAATACTTGTGGCACATAAGCCAATGAGTTGTCGAGATGACCACGTGAATACCGCTGCTGCGATGATGAAATACGCACCGTAATAGAAGAGGATTGTGCCGGGCCAGATCCATTGAACAAAATAGCCTGCAAAGTAGAGCAATGTCCCGCGACGTAAGAGAACAATGCGAGCGTGTTGAATATCGACATGGTTGTTGGACTCGCGCGCGCGTTGAGTAAACAAACTCACACCGATTCCTGCAATCAATACAAACGTTGCGGCAAATCGTGTTGTGAGTGGACCGGAAAGTGGGTTGAACATGCGGTCCCACATCGATGGGTGATCGGGGTACATCGACTGGGCGCCGTTGAGATAGGCGTGAAAATTCATGACAACAACACCGAACAATGCAATAGCTCGAGCAACATCGAGACTCTCGATCCGCGATTGTGGATTCACGAGATGAGTTATTTCCAAGTTATGGTGTCGACGAATACTCGTGTGAGTGGTTGCTGCACGTCAACAATGTCATTGACTGTTGGGCAAGTTGCTCCATCTTGTATAAACAGAATCGTTGAGTGCATGTGTGGCGGCTCAAGCATCGTGATGCGTTGTTTCGCAAAATGAAATGGGCTGAGATCTCCAGCATTTGTCGTGACGCCGTGGCTTGATCCACAACCAACTACAACGAGTGACCCGCTGCCAGTAATCGGTGTGTTGCGATAGCCGGCTGTTCCGCCATTGACACGGCTCACATCCAAGACATCGGCGCAGAGTGTGAGCATCGACTTGTCACCGAGCCATAAAGAAGTGCCAGAGCGTGCGATGATGCTGCGTTGTTGATTCGCAGCTCGCAATGCATTGAGCGATTCGGCATCAACGTGGCTGACATACATCGGCAAATTGTTTGGAACGTTGTTGAGCCATTGCGCAATTTCTTGTGCATGATCAGTAGTTGCACCATCGAGTGGTGGGTGCACCGACCAACCGTGCTGTTTGAAGCCAGCAGCATTGACAGCGTCAACGACAGATGCGACTTCGGAGACTGCAACACCAAAACGTTGCACGCTCGATCGGAGTTTGATGATGACGCGTCCACTCCAACCATGAGACATGAGCGTGTTGACGTGGTGCACTGATCCAACAACAAGCACCGCATTGCTTGGTAGCGAAGAGGGCAACTCGTTACCAACAGGGGTGAGCACGATTGGCGTGTGCGATGCAGGAATGTCATGGGCTTCGAAGACCGTGCCGACCGCAATTTCGGTAGCGAATTGCATTGCCTGTTCAATCAAGATTGGACGGCCAAACCCATAACCGTTGCCCTTGACTACCGGCACAAGCTGCTTGTTCTTCCCAAGCAGCGCGGCCTGGGCGTGCACATGGCTGAGCCAGGCTTGGCGGTTGACTGTCAGGCGCAAAGTCATGCGTCTTCACGGTATCTGAAGGGTTTGGATGAGCCATTTAAACCCGACTTGTTAAGTCAACAATCGCCCTTTAGGCTGACTTCATGGCCAAATTGTTCAGTTTCCCCAACCCCGTTAACGAAACATCTGCCCGCATCGTTGCTGGAGGGGCTGTCGTCATGGGCACCTTGTTTGCCGCAACTGGCAGTGGCTGGATCTTGGCAGTGTTGACCTATGGCTTTATCGCACGAGTACTCACAGGCCCAACCTTGAGCCCGCTTGGCCGGCTTTCGACACAAGTGATCACACCGTTACTCACGCCATTGATGAACGGTGAACATCGAATGGTGCCTGGCCCACCAAAAAGATTTGCCCAAGGTATTGGTGCAACATTTGGCATCGTCGCAAGCGCGTTGTTTGTAAGCGGAGCAGCAACCGAAGCACGTTTTGTTATTGCAGCGCTTGTCGGTGCAGCATTTCTTGAATCAGCATTTGCGCTCTGTCTTGGTTGCATCATGTTTGGTTGGCTCATGAAAGCCGGCGTAATTCCTGAAGAAGTTTGCGAAGAGTGTAATAACTTCAGTGTGCGTTCTTTGGCCACGACGTCAAGTCGGGCTTAAGCGCATCAAAGTTTTGATTTTCAATTGCGCCTTTCCATACACCAACTCCGTACGCGGCATCGTCCAGCACGCGTAACGCAGTAAACCGAATTGGATCGAGCTTTGGTCGGCCTTTCCACCATTCATACATTGATGGAACCACTGCGGCGGTAATTAACACCCAGCGCATTCGTTTGGAGAACAGTGCGAGCACAACCGCAATTGGCCACCACACTCGAGTGATGGCTGAAGCAATCGTGCGACCAGCATGCAAGTTGCCAAGGCCAGCCAATCGTGCAGACTCTTCGACAGCATTAGGTATGTCGCGCAGTTTGCGGGCAAGTGCTGCGATGGTTCCTACACCAACAAGTGCGCCGAAGATTGGGTAGCCGAGCGCAATAAGTGCCCACATGCCAGCCGAATATCCACTCACTCGCACAGGAGCAAGTGCGCCCTTGTGTCTCTGCGCCAATGCAGCGGCCGATGTGCCGTAGCCGATTCGTTGCGCAACAAAATCGCTGACGGTTGATCGTGGCAAGTGGGTGCATACTGCGGATGGCTGGTAACGACAGCACCAACCCGCGGCGTCAAGACGCCACAGTGCGTCAACGTCTTCACCTACCTGCAATGTTTCGTCGAATCCATTGATCTGACGCATTGCTTCGGTTCGACACAACCACATCGCAGATGGTGTGTAACTCACACGCGTACCCTTGCGAATGCGGCCTTCAAGAGGACCAAGATCGAGCGGTGATCTCGACACTTCGTAAGCAGCTAACGCACCTTCGGTGGCTGCACTGACTATGCGCGGCGCAACAAGGCCAACGCGCTCATCGGAGAAAAACGACAGAAGTTCAATTAATGCGTTCTTTTCGAGGGTCACATCCACATCGATAAACGCAACAAATGGAGTGGTGACAAACTGCAAACCGTGGTTACGCGCAGCGCCTGGCCCCTTGTTTTGGTCGAGCGAAACAACTCGTGCACCTGCAATGTCGGAAATTGCATGAGGTGATGCATCGTTCACAACGATGATGGTTGCAGCGGTTGTGGAGAGGTTGGTCAGAGCGTCAACGAGTGATTTGAGTAAGCGCGCATCTTTGGAATTACGCACATGCGCAGGTATCACGATGCTGACATCGGCAAGCGTGAAAGGTTGCTCGCTTCCAACGATGTGAGTTGGATGAATCGCGCCGGCATCGAGCAGTCGGTTGGTGAGCGTTTCGTGACCTGGCGGAAGTGGCAATCCGATCTCGAGCAACTCCGCAACGCGTCGTCCTTCCTCGCTCAACGTAAACATTTTGAGAGGCGAGCCTGCGAACACCATGAGACCGCGCACTGGACGACGCCAAGACGGATCAACAATGAAGTGCGGCTGATTGATGAGGTCGGTCATGGTCGTTCGATGTGGGTTGTGTAATTGTTAGTTCATGTGTTCATGAATAAAGGTAACGAGATCGTGAGTTAATTGCGAGAGCAAATTGAGACCGTTCTGAGATGTTGCAGCAGTCGGGTCGCCTAACACGCCATTTAAGGAAACAGCACGTACTCCGCCACTGCGCAATTGCGCGGAAATCTCGCCGATCGGTGTAATTGATCCAGCCTCGGCCATTGCCATGTTGACTTGCACTGGGTTGATAGCAAGCATCATCGAAGTCTCGCTTGCACCAGCATGTGCATCGCCGTGTTCGATGCGCGGCCACCACGAGGCAACTTTGCGTTGCTCGCTGGTCAGCGTGCGAACTGCGGCAGTTACAGCTTCAGCATTTCCGCCATGACCATTTACGAACACCACGCCATCGCACCAATCGGCTGATCGAACGATTTCGATCAACACTTGAGTGAGGACAGCAGTACCAATAGACAATGTGCCTGCGAAACCAGCGTGCTCACCACTTGCAGAGATAGTCAGACTCGGAGCAATCAACATGCGGTTGTCTTGCTGCGCTGCTTGTGCACATAGGTACTGCGCTATTTGGGTATCCGTGTCAAGCGGCAGGTGAGGACCATGCTGTTCACAGGATCCGAGCGGCAATAACAACACCGTTGCTTGGCGACTCGCAATCTCCGTCCAAGTTTGGTTGGTGATGTTGTTGGCCACGCCAAAGACTAAGCGCGAATGCGTTTGCGCACAAAGCGAAACACTTCAATGAGCACAGTTGCGCTTAATGCGCCACCGAATGCAACCAGAAATGCTTTGGTGTGATTATCTTGGAATGTTTTTCCGCCAACATAACCAAGTAGCGACGCGTAGAGCGCCCAAATTGATGCGGCAGCAACTATCCACCCAATGAACCAGCGATGGTCACGGCGCGTGATGCCACACGTGAGAGTGAGAATGGTTCGACCACCAGGAATGAATCGTGCGGTGATAAGCAAGAGTCCGCCACGTTGTTCTATTTGATGGATAACTTTTTCTAATCTCTGCTGGCTTTTCTCATTGCGTGTATATCGCTTGAGGATTCGCTCGCTTGCTTCGCGACCAATGAGGTACGACATGTTGTCACCAATGAAGGCGCCTGCTGCAGCCACGAGTATCACGAGCGCAATTGAAAGATGTCCGGATCCCGCGCTCACGCCACCCACAATGACGAGTGTTTCGCTTGGAACGACTGGTATCACCGAGTCGGCAACCGCGATTGCAAAGATGATCAAGTAAAACCATGGTGACGATGAAAAGTGCTCAAGCCAAGCAAAAAAGTCGTTGAGCTGATTCATTACATATAACGCAAAAACTTTAAGCGTTTTCCTCGTGAGCCTTGAGTCGACGAATGTTTGGTAGATGGCGAATAACGATCATGGCAACGAGACCTACTGATGCAGCCAACTCCCACATGTTGTCGTTGCGCCAGATGGCAACGTACACCGGAACAGCAATGGTGATGATTAATGAAGCAACAGACGACTTGCCCGTTGTTTTGCGCAGCACGAACCATGAAGTGCACAAGATCAAACTCATGACGGGGTACAGCACATACATCACGCCACCGCCAGTTGCGACTCCTTTGCCACCAACAAACTTGCGTGTAACTGGAAATGTGTGACCAATTACTGCGGCGTAACCGCATGCATACGCAAGGTACGAGACACGAAGCGCGTCTGGTTGCGTGTTCATTACGAACCATGCAAGAGCCACTGAGGCAGAACCCTTGAGCACATCGGCAACAAACACAACAAGCCCGTATTTCCAACCGAGCAATCGCACAACATTGGATGTGCCAGGATTGCCAGAACCCGCAGCAGTGACATCAACACCTCCGCGTTTTGCAACGATGAGTGCACTTGGAAACGTGCCAAGAAAATACGAAACAATGATGACACCAATAACCAGCAGTGGATTGACGTCGTTCATACCCGTTCCATTCGTTGCACTGCTTCTTTGGATGATGCCAGCCGTGGAGTATTGATCTTTACAGATCTTGAGTGGTCCATTGACGGCTTGGGGATGAGGCTGATTGTCGCTGACTTGACGAGTTCTTCACCGTGGCCTGTGACGCACTCTGGGTCTGGTCCATCAATTGGTATACCGGTAAAAAACTTGGCGGCCATGCATCCACCTTGGCAGGCGTCATAGCTGCCACAAGCCGAACACGCGCCTTCTGACTCTGGCTCGCGTAGCGACAAGAAGAGGTCGCTTTCTTTCCACACCTTGGTGAAACCGCCCTCACTCAAGAGTGAGCCAGCTTTAAATTGATCATGAATAACGAATGGGCATGCATACACGTCGCCAATTGGGTCGATCAAGCACACCACACGTCCAGCACCGCACAAGTTGAGACCGGGGAGTGACTCGCCAAATGCGTTTAAGTGGAAAAACGAATCACCTGTGAGCACGTTCTCTCCGTGCTTCATCAACCAGTCATAAATCTGACGCTGCTGTTGTTGCGTTGGATGCAACTCATCCCACGTATCAGCACCTCGGCCCGATGGTCGCAGGCGAGTGATGCGCAATTGTGCTCCATACGAATCGGCGAGCGCCTTGAATGCATCGAGTTGGTCAACGTTGTGTCGTGTGACAACCACAGAAATTTTGAATTGTCCAAAGTTGGCATCGCGCAAATGATTCATCGCCGCAATTGCTGTTGCGTACGAACCTTTGCCGCGCACCGCATCATTAGTGGCTGCATCTACGCCGTCGAGACTGATTTGAATGTCGAGATAATTCATTGACGCCAAGCGCCGCGCATTTTCGGCAGTGATGAATGTGCCGTTCGTCGAAAACTTGACACCAATGTTGTTGGTCTCTGCGTGTTCAAGAATCTCAAAAAAATCTTTGCGAATCATTGGCTCGCCGCCACCAATGTTGATATAGAAAACTTGCAAGTCTCGCAATTCGTCGAGAACTGCTTTTGCTTGATCAGTTGAAAGTTCGCGTGGGTCTCTTGTACCGCTACTCGACAAACAGTGCACGCACTGCAAGTTGCAGGCGTAGGTAATTTCCCATGTCAGGCAAATTGGTGCGTCAAGACCAGCCTTGAGTTGTGTTGAAAGCGCTTTACCTGACACGAATAATGTCCGATGCAGCGAGTGAGTCAATGGCTTCTATAAAACTTGGCCAGCGCGACGGCTGAATATTGTGCGCACCAAGTGCGTCTTGCAGCGTTGCGTAGTCGGCGACGTCGCGCACAACAGCAACGACGTCGGGATGTTTTAAGAAAACAAGTTTGCGATTTCCGTAGTGATATGCGAGTGCGCCAAAGTATTCAGGTCGCAGCGCTACTTGCGGATTCAATTCGCATGCTGTTTCCAGCGTGATTGACATGATGTGCTAGTCGAAAAACGAGATTTAGTAGACGCCGCACATGCCGTCGATGGAGATTTCTTCGACGAGCAGTTCGGTGACTTCTTGTTGGACGGCCTGATTTGCCGAGTCCGCTACTGGCACGATTTCGCTTATTTGGGCTGTTGCTGTGGGTTCCATTACCTGCCAACAATACTCAAATGGCCCCTCTCGGGCTAGCGTCAGCGTAGGAAGTACGGGAACAATTAGGGGGAAATCGTGAAGACAAAAGC
>WLPO01000027.1 GCA_009698745.1 Actinomycetota bacterium | reverse complement strand
AGCAGTCTTCCGGTGAGCAAGGTAGACAGCATCAACTCCGCCCGCTTCTATCTCGTACGCGCGGGGAGACATCCCGGCGGCATCGCGAGCCGGGGGACTGCTGAAGAGCGAAGCACAGGTGTCCTGAAGTTACGCAAAAATATTGCGATCGTGAACAAATAATTATGTCGAACTCGTTAAACAGCCAAGTACATATTGCAACAACTTCGCATAACCCAAATTCGTTTGGTCACGATCCAGTCATGGCTGCAGAAATCGTAGAAGTGTTTGCGCCGGTGCCACACGGTGTCATTGTCGATGCAACGATGGGCGGCGCAGGTCATACTGTTCGACTGCTGGCCGCGTATCCATGGATGCGTGTGCTTGGCATCGATCAGGATCCTCTTGCGATTGCGCACGGTCGCAAACTGGCTAGCGAAAACCCCGAAGTAGGCGATCGCCTGATGATTGAACAGGGACGCTTTGACGAGATGTCAGCGATGCTCGAACGCAACAACGTCACCGAAATATCAGGAGCACTGTTTGATCTAGGCGTCTCGTCGCCCCAGCTCGACATGGCAGACCGCGGTTTTTCGTATCGCAATGCAGGCCCACTTGATATGCGTATGGATACCACGCAGCAACTCAATGCTTCTGATGTTGTGAACTCGTATGACGTAGATCAACTGACTCATGTTTTGCGAAACAATGCAGATGAGCGTTTTGCGTATCGCATCAGCAAGGCAATCATCGCGGCACGCCCAATTACTGACACGGTCCAATTGGCCGAGATCATTGCAGGAGCAATACCTGCTCCAGCGCGGCGCACTGGTGGCCACCCTGCAAAGCGCAGTTTCCAGGCCATTCGTATTGAGGTCAATAAAGAACTCGACATCTTGCCTCACGCATTGAACGAAGCAATTCGTGCAACAAGTCCTGGCGGACGCATCGCGGTGTTGTCGTATCACTCCGGAGAAGATCGCATTGTCAAGCAAGCATTTAAAGATGCTGAGTCCGACCCAAAGATGCAAATAGTGGCATCTCCGTATCACCACCACGCATCACCGCTACACAAACTTGTTCGCAAAGTGCGAGTGAGTGAGCGTCCGAGTGCGAATGAGATCGAAATTAACCCACGAGCTGCTTCGGCACGTTTGCGGGTCATTGAGAAAGTGAGTAGTTGAGATGGCGCTAGCGATTGCAGTTGAACGTAGACCACAGCCTGGTCCACGTCGAGGTCAGTCGACACCCCCTGAGCGCCATCTCACTCTCGTTCCTCAAGCAACTCGTCGAACAATTCGGTTGTTTGCCGCTGGTGCTGTTGGTCTTTTTCTACTGATGAGCATCGCAATCGGTTTCCAGGCAGTTATTGCCGAACAGCAGTTGAAGCTGGACCATGTCTCGAGTGAATTGCGTTTGGCAAAGTTGTATCAGGATCAACTTCGCCAGAAGCGAGCAGGTTTACTTGCTCCAGAATATTTGCGCACACAGGCCGGCTTGCAGGGCATGGCACAAGGTCTTGGTTCGCGATTTGTTGAAATACCTCAAGATGTCGTAGCGCAAGTAGTGATAGCAACCGCCTCGATGGATCCCAAGATTGCCGAACCATCTGCGATGTCGAGTTTCAATCCGCTTGCTCCGCTCACAACATTGCAACAGGTAACACCGTGAGTGTTGTAGCCGGAGGACGTGGTGGGCGAGTACCTACAGCACGCGTACAGCCACGACATCGGTCGGGTCAGCAAACTCGACGTGGCCCAAATGCGGCTGATGTAGTTCGAGAACGGGCTCGCACTTCGGTTACAGATTTTTATACCAACCTGCAGGGTGGCAAGATTCGATTTCGACTTGTCGCAATGTATGTGTTGGTCTCGTTGTTATTGATGTCAATGCTTGTTCGGGTTGCGTATTTGCAGACCGTAGGTGCTGGCGTCTACCGCGAGGCGAGCGTGAGCCAACGAACTCGAATTTCCACAGCATTTGCAGAGCGCGGCTCGATTCTTGACCGCAACGGTTTGGAGCTGGCCTTGCCGGTGCCAACGCGCACCGTGTTTGCTGATCCTCGAATCATTGTCGACCCGGTCGCAACTGCACATGCGATCGCTGGAGTTCTTGGCATGTCGCCGGAAGATGAGTTGGTGCTTGCAGGCAAACTCCAAAATACGGGTTCAAGTTTTGTTTATATTGCTCGACAGGCCACAACTGAGGTCTCTAATGCTCTGACCGCACTGAATCTTGCAGGGATCTCGTCGTACGCAGAGCAAAGTCGAACGCTGACCTCAGATGGTCTGCGCGCACTTGTTGGCCGCACGGACATAGACGGCATTGGTATCTCGGGTCTTGAAGAGCAGTTCGACGAGTTGCTGGCCGGCACTAACGGTCGAACCGTGCGTGAAATCAACAGCAAGGGTCAATCGATACCGACAGGTGATGATGCCAGTCAGGCCGCAATTCCGGGTCAAGACCTAGTAACAACGATTGATCGCAACATTCAGTTTCAAGTGGATGCAATTGTGACGCAACAGATCACCCGACTCAACGCACGCGGCGGGGCAGCGATCGTGATGGATTCGTCAACCGGTGAGATTTATGCGATGTCCACAATTCGCAAAAACGCTGATGGCACGTACACCGCAGATTCGGGCAACTTTGCTGCTGTAGATGCGTACGAACCTGGATCGGTTGCAAAAGTGTTTAGTATTTCGGCCGCGCTCAACGAAGGAACTGTTGAGCCAAACTCGGTATTCAAAGTTCCAGGTAAGCAAGTATTTAACGAAGGAACGAAATGGGCACACGCAATTACTGACGCATACCCACACGGTCTTGAAGATATGACAGTGCGAAAGATCATCGTTGATTCGTCAAACCTTGGAACGGTGCAAATCGCGCAGACGATGCAGGCGGAGACGCTGCACAAGTATCTCAAAGAATATGGATTTGGAGCAAAGACTGACGTCGCGTACCCAGGAGAGAGCAAGGGCTTACTGAAGTCATTTGATGAGTTGCGCGGTACCGAGAAAATAACGACTGCTTACGGATATGGGTACTCAGCAAGTGCATTGCAGCTCATCGCTGGTGTCAATGTTGTTGCCAACAACGGCGTCTATGTCGCACCACGACTTGTCAATTCGGTGATTGATTTGCAAGGTATTAACCAACCAAGTGCACCTTCGGCTACGCACACAGTGATTAAGCCAGAAGTAGCAGCAACAATGCGCTCGCTGATGAGCGACGTCGTGTGCTTCGGTACTGCATCACTCGCGAAGGTGCCGGGAATGACCGTTGCCGGAAAGACGGGCACTGGTTACAAACGCCAGGACAACGGCACTTACGTCAAGGATGATGGTTCGCGCGCATACTTCGCTTCATTCGTCGGATTCTTACCCGCAGAAAATCCACGCTTCACCGTATTGGTTTCGATCGACGAACCAGACCCAGCATCACGCGACCGTTTCGGTGGCACTGCGGCTGCACCAGTATTTGCAAACATCGCTCAGGTGCTCATCAATGAACTCGATATTCGACCTGCTGCAACAGATATGGGATGTCCAAAAGAACGCCCTGCCGAACTAGGGGCCGCGCACTAATCATGAAGGCGACGACGGATACGGTCGCGCCTGCAGCGCTCAGCAAATTGCTCGAAACTACGTACGCCGGTCATTTGCCTGGAGTGATGTACGCCACTGTTGGTTCGCTCGATGCAGTAGTGAGAGACATCACTCACGATTCGTCGCAGGTGAGTGGTGATTCACTATTTTGTTGCGTAGTTGGCGACCACACGGACGGTCACGAATTTGCCCAAGCTGCTTTGGATGCAGGTGCGTCAGCACTCTTGGTTGAGCGCGAACTTCCACTCAAATGCACCCAGATCGTTGTTGCTGATAGTCGCCGCGCGATGGGCGAGATCTCTAGTGCTTTCTACGGTCACCCAAGTCAAAAAATGCGTGTTGTCGGTATTACGGGTACGAATGGAAAAACAACAACTTCGCATCTGTTGGGTGCAATTTTTCGTCAACAGGGTTTAAAGACCGAAGTATTTGGAACGTTGTCTGGTGTCCGGACCACTCCTGAGTCTTGTGACTTACAACGAAGTTTGTGGCAGGCAGCCAATGCAGGAGTTGAAGCAGTGGTGATGGAAGTGACCTCACACGCTCTTGTGTTGCAACGCATTATTGGTACGAGTTTTAATGCTGTGGTCTTTCTTAATCTTTCACCGGAGCATTTAGATTTTCATAAAACGCTCGAGCAGTATTTTGCTGCCAAAGCAAGTTTGTTCGACAAGAAATATTCAAGTCTTGCCATCATTAATCGGGACGATGTGCACGGCCAATTGCTGTTGGATACGACCGAGATCAATACGGTGAGCTTTGGACTGGACGATGTAAAAAATATTGACGTCACTGCGATGAGCCATTCGTATGTTTGGCGAAAAAAGACAGTGCATGTTCCTGTCGGTGGAAAATTTAACGTTTCAAATTCGCTTGCTGCCGCCACTGTGGCAGCCAGTCTTGGAGTCGACATCATCGACATCATTTCAGGATTGGCTGCTACAGGAACGGTTGCTGGAAGATTTCAATCGATCTCGAACGGTGCGCCTTTTGATGTGATCGTCGACTACGCGCATACGCCTGATGCTCTGCAACGTCTGTTGGACACAACGCGAGAAATAATCACGCCAGGCGGAAAAATAATCTTGGTGTTTGGTTGTGGTGGCAATCGCGACAAAGCAAAGCGTCCATTGATGGGAGCGATCGCAGAGGCACATGCAGATTGTGTGATCGTGACATCTGATAATCCGCGTTCGGAAGAGCCCATGGACATTGCGCATGAAATTATTTCTGGAATAAAACATGTCGAACACAGGTCGGCGGTAATTGTCGAGTTGGATCGACGATCTGCAATAGAGTTGGCGTTCATGACAGCCAGAAAAGGCGATGTCGTGATCATCGCTGGCAAGGGTCATGAAACAACCCAAACCATTGGCAATCAGGTTCTGCCATTCAATGATGCTCAAGTTGCTAATGAATTGATAGGTGCGATCTCATGATTTCTATTTTTATTGCAGGCTCAATTGGCATGGTTCTGTCGCTCATCGGCACGCGTGCGCTGATGGTCGTTTTTGCGCGGCTTGGTAAGGGTCAGCCAATACTTGGCGCAGAGGATCATGGTCCGGCACATCAGATGGGCAAGCAGGGGACTCCGACAATGGGTGGCATTGCCATTTTGTTTTCGGGTGCAATCGGTTGGACTGTCGCACACATTCGTGCTGGTCTTCCATTTTCTGATCAGGCAGCAATTATTTGGCTGACGGTGTTTGTGCTTGGGGCAATTGGTTTTCTTGATGACTACTTAAAAGTTCGCCGTCAGCACAACCGTGGAATCTTTTGGAAGAAAAAGGGTTGGATCACGTTTGGCATCACATTGTTGCTGCTGTGGTTGTTGTCGAGTACAACCGGTGTTGTCGAGACCATTTCGTTTACACGAGCAACAAGTCCTGGCTGGGATATTTCTGGGCCGATCTTTATCGTCTGGACGGCATTCATGGTGTGGAGCACTACCAACGCGGTCAACGTAACCGATGGTTTGGATGGATTGGCAGCAGGTTCGGCACTGTTCGGATTCTTGGCGTTCACCGTGATTGCATATTGGGCGTTTCGTAATCCTCGTATATATGACATCGTGAATCCGCTCGACCTGGCCGTGTTGTCGGCAGCTTTGGCCGGAGCGTGTGCTGGATTCTTGTGGTGGAACGCAGCTCCCGCCCGAATTTTCATGGGCGATGTAGGAGCACTCGGTCTCGGAGCGGCATTAGGAATGTTGGCAGTTACGACCAACACTCATTTGCTTTTGCCAATCGTGTGTGGAATCAATGTTTTTGAAGCAGGCTCAGTCGCTGTGCAAATGGGCGTTTTCAAGGCATCGGGTCGTAAGCGACGCCTTCTGAAAATGTCGCCGATCCATCACCATTTTGAATTGAGCGGCTGGCCTGAAACCACCGTGATTATTCGTTTCTGGATCATCTCTGGAATTTGTGTTGCTACCGCTGTAGCGCTCTTCATCGCTGATTTCACGCGTCAGGCTGGTTTGCGTTGACCACCGAGCAAACAACTTTGGTATTTGGACTTGGAGTGGCAGGAATAGCGGTTGCAAACGCTTTGCAGAAGCGGGGAGAGAATGTAATTCTCGCCGATGATCAAGCGACAAAACAGCACAGCGATTTTGCACGTGGGTTGAACTGCGAATTGGTAAATGCAACGGACGAGATGGCGGTGGCAAATGTTTTGAAGCGCATCACTCGTCTTGCCCCTGCGCCTGGAATTTCAGAAACTCATCATGTGGTGAAACTTGCCAGACAGATCGGACTAACAATTTCATCTGAACTGGAGTTGGCCTACAACTTTGAGGAACAGCGAAGTGGTGGTCCGCGACCAATGCTCGGTATCACCGGCACCGATGGCAAGACAACAACTACGTTGATGACGGCAGCGATGCTGCATGCAGCCGGACACAAATGCATGGCGGTTGGCAACACCGATACGCCATTGATTGCTGCTCTCGACACTGACACTCAAGTTTTTGCCGTTGAATGCTCCAGTTTTCGATTGGCAAACTGCGAACACTTTCGTACTCGCGCTTCTGTATGGCTCAATCTTGCGCCAGATCATCTCGACTGGCATTCCAGCATGGAGAGTTATACAGATGCGAAGGCTCAATTGTGGGCGCACACCAGAGCGGGTGATGTTGCGGTCGCGCCTGTTGACGATGAACGTATTTTGCGGATCGCCCAACAGAGCACTGCGCGCACGGTCACATTTGGGGCACTGCATGGCGACTACCACGTGCAAGACGGTCGCCTCAATACTCCACATGGATCGATCATGCAGATCTCTGACATGAAGCGAGCGATGCCACACGACATCACCAACGCGCTCGCAGCTGCCGCAATTTCAATCGAGAGTGGTTTGGTTGAACCGAGCCATGTGGCAAGGGCGCTTTCGGAATTTGATAATGCTCCGCATCGGATTGAGTTTGTAGAAGTGATTGATGGAGTGAAGTGGTTTAACGACTCAAAGGCGACAAGCCCCCATGCATCTGCTGTCGCAATTAAGTCATTCGAAAATATTGTTCTGATTGCTGGCGGACGAAACAAGGATCTTGATCTGACGGAGCTTGCAAGCCAACCCCAGCGGATCAAAGCTGTTGTGGCAATAGGTGATGATGCGCCAGAGATTGAAAAAGCATTTGATGGCGTGTGTCGCGTGGTGCGTGGGGGATCAATGAAGGAAGCCGTTCATCTTGCTCGCACACTTGCGGTCAGTGGAGATGTGGTGTTGCTATCACCTGCATGCACTAGCTACGACTGGTATAACAATTACATGGAACGCGGCGATGATTTTGTGCGATGCGTGCGTGATGAAGCAAAGCTCAGCAACAAACAAGGCAACTAGACAACACAATCAGACAAGGCACTTATGGCAACGATTTCAGCAGATAGTCAACTCACACCGGCCGAAAGGCGTCGTGCTGTATTAAACAAATCCGGTAAAGCACAGGCGAGCAGACTTGCAACCGAAGTACCGAGCAAGGTGTATTACGGAATTGTTGGCGTAATCACGGTGCTCGTTGTGTTCGGTCTGATCATGGTCTTGTCGTCATCGTCAATCGTTTCGATCAACAATGGCGGATCTGCTTGGTATATGTTTCGCAAACAACTTGCGTGGTCGGTGTGTGGTTTCTTTGCGCTTCTTGTTACGTATCGAATGCCGTATCACATCTGGCATAAATGGGTGAAATATGTACTGGGTGCTGGATTCGTTTTGATGGTTCTTCCATTTTCGCCGATTGGTGTGACGATCAACGGTGCACGTGCATGGGCCGAAATTGGCCCGGTGAGATTTCAGCCATCTGAGATTTTGAAAGTTGCCGTGCTTCTCTATTGCGCGAGCGTTTTGGGGCGACGTCGTAAAGAAATGGAAAATGCTCAGCGAACATTTTGGCCAATCGTGGCTGTGTGGGTGTTGTCGGCTGCATTGTGCATGATCCAGAAAGACTTTGGTGCTGCAATTGTCTTTACGTGCGTAATTCTTTCAACCATGTTCGTGGCCGGTATTCCGCTGCGACTCATCGGCACCATTGGAGCGATCACGGTGTTCGCTTCTGTGGTAGCTATTTCTTCAAGTTCGCGCATGCAGCAACGTTTCTTGTCGTTCATCCATCTCCAAGAAAACAAGGGTCACTCGGCATATCAAGTGTGGCAATCAATTTTGAGCATCTCCAATGGAGGAATCACTGGTGTCGGTGCAGGTCGCGGCACAGGCAAATGGGGATACGTGCCATTAGCGCACAGCGATTTTATTTTTGCGATTGTCGCCGAAGAATTCGGTCTCATCGGATCGACGATGGTGATCGGTCTCTTTTTGGCACTTGCACTGCTCGGCATTCAGGTTGCACTTCGCGCGCGAGATCCATTTGGCGCAGTGCTCGCAGGTGGCATCACGACATGGTTGTGCATCCAAGCAACAATCAACATTGGTGGAGTAATCGGCGCGCTTCCTGTTACGGGTTTGACGTTGCCATTTATCTCATACGGTGGAAGCTCATTGTTCATGGTGATGGCGGCCTCTGGGCTTTTGCTTAATGTTGCGCGTAATATGAAGTAGAGCCATGGTTGCCCCTGCCCCTACGACTTATGCCGTTATTACGGGGGGCGCGACAAGTGGGCATGTGGTGCCAGCGCTTTCAATTATTGAATTGTTGGTAGAAGCCGGCCATCCTCGCGAAACTCTGATGTATGTGGGTTCGGATCGAGGTGTCGAAACAACGCTGGTGCCACAAACAGGAATCAGGTGCGTGTTTCTCGGTGTTGACGGACTCCAGCGCGGAATGAGCCTCTCGAAGATCAAGCGCAATCTACGAATGTTGCCAACCATGATGCGGGCGACGCAGTTGGCTACTCAGGTGCTTGTGCAGCATCGACCACGTGTCGTGGTTTCCGTAGGGGGATACGTGAGCGCTCCGATCTGCCGAGCGGCCCGTCATCTCAAGATACCCGTGGTCACCTGTTCGTATGACAGCAAGCCAGGAATGGCAACAAAGATGCAAGCCCGATATGCAGCGGCAGTTGCAGTGGCACACGAGCCGAGTACGTTGCGCAGAGCTCAACTCACTGGTGCGCCTGTGCGAGCAGAACTGCGAAGTCTCGACTGCGACGCTTCTCGAGTTGCGTCACGGATGCGATTGGGGTTTAGCGCCAATGCAAAACTTGTTGTGGTGATGGGCGGCTCGCTTGGCTCGGCCGTGTTGAATAGCGCTACTGAACATCTGCTCGCACAAATAGAAAGTTCGTCCTTGTCAAACGTCGCTATTTTGCACATCGCCGGGTCGAGGTACATGAACAACTTGACTCTGCCGAGTGAGATGAAGCGATCCGATGGATCGATCATGTATCAGCGCATTGCCTACAGCAGCAACATGCATGATATTTATGCAGCAGCCGATTTGGTGGTTGCGCGGGCAGGAGCGTCGACTGTGGCCGAGATAGCCACCGTAGGTATTGCTTCGATGTTAATTCCCTGGAAAGACGCGGCCGAAAATCATCAACTCACGAACGCAAGGTCATTAAGCGATCATGGTGGGGCAGTGTTACTTGAAGAGTCACAATTGACTGATGAAGTATTTTCGCGGCAGATTTTTGAACTCTTGTCTGACGACACGAAGCGGGTACGCATTGCTCAAGCGGCGAGAAAACTCGGGGATGTGCATCGCAACTGTTCAATCGCCTCAGTGATTGCTCATGCAGCCGAGGTGGTGGTGCGATGAGCGGCGAAACTTTTTTTGATCTCAGTAGGCCACGACGAATTCATGTGATTGGCATAGGCGGTCCCGGTATGAACGCCATCGCTCAGGTCTTATGCGAAATGGGCCACGAAGTTTCAGGCAGTGATATTCACGAGTCTGAAGTGTTGGACCGTCTGCGCTCGATCGGTGTGAGCATCATCGTCGGACATGATGCGACGGCGGTGCAGGGTTGTGATGCGGTGACGGCTTCAACCGCCATTCCTTCAACCAATGTTGAATTGGTTGCCGCTCTGGCACAGTCTGTGCCGATGTTGAGCCGAGCCCAGATGCTCAGTGCGATTTGCGCGCTCAAGCAGTCGGTTGCGGTCGCCGGTACGCATGGCAAAACAACAACTTCAGCAATGTTGATGCACATATTGACTACTGCTGGAATGCATCCGAGTTTTGTGATTGGGGGTGACGTGCATGGCCTCGAACTTGGCGCTGGCTGGAGAAACGGACGACATCTTGTTGTTGAAGCAGATGAAAGTGATTCAACTCACTTGGCGTTGCCACTCTTTGGATCAATACTGACCAATGTTGATGTTGATCACCTCGATCATTTCGAAACATTTGACAACATTGTTGAAAGTTTTGAGCAGTTTGTGAGAAAGATTGAAGGACCAAAGGTGTTGTGCGCCGATGACGCAGTATGCGCAAAAATTGCGTCAGTGCACGCATGTCGCACCTATGGCCTCGGGAGCACTGCCGATGTGCGTGCCGTCAATGTGGTACTTGCAGATGGGGGCAGTCATTTTGAAGTCGAGATGCGGCAATCTGGCTCGACAGCAAAACAAGTTTTGGTTGGATCTGTCACAGTGCCTTTGCGGGGAGAACACAATGTGTGCAATGCCTTAGGGGCATTGACAATGGCTATGGAGCTTGGGGTGGAGTTTGCGGATGCCGCGCAAGCATTGAAAAGCTTTCGTGGAGTTGCACGCCGTTTTGATCTGCGCGGTGTTGATGAAGGTGTGACATTCGTGGATGACTACGCGCATTTGCCAAACGAAATAATCGCAGTGTTGCGCGGTGCCCGAGACGCGACGGACAATTGGGGTCGGGTGGTAGCAGTCTTTCAACCCAATCGGTTCAATCGCATGAGCGTGATGTCTGGTGCATATGCGGATGCATTTGGCGATGCCGATGTTGTCGTGATCACAGATATCTATTCATCGGGTACCACTCCGATACCTGGTGTAACTGGCAAACTTGTTGTTGATGCGATCGAGAAGAGTCACCCAGGCAAGCGAGTCGAGTGGATCGCGCAACGGGATGATCTCGTGAGTTTTCTTGCGTCTCACCTCATAAACGGTGATCTTTGTATTTCTATGGGCTGCGGTGATGTTGCTCAACTTCCTGACGAAGTGATTTCGTTGCGCCAGAACAATCGCGCTATCGAAGCACGCAAGCGCTAGCGCAATGAATACGCCGCGTTCGTTTAAGCGTCCTGCAACAGGTGCAGAATTGCAATTGGCAACTGAGTTGTTTGGAAAACGTGCACACTCCGATGTGTCTCTTTCGCAATTCACGACGTACCGCGTGGGTGGCAATGCGGCATTGCATGTCCATGTTGAATCGATCGAGGATCTTGAAGCAATTAGCTCCGTTTTGGCGCAGGTTGTCCTTCCGTTATTGGTAATCGGCAGGGGAAGCAACATGTTGATTGCTGACACTGGTTTCCAAGGTTTGGCAATCACGTTTGGAAGTTTTTTGGAATACATCGATCTGCCCGACCGATCTGATGGCACGGACGGCGGTCTCGACGTTGAGCCAATCGCACTGTTCGGTGGCTCTGTGTTGTTGCCAGTGGCCGCGCGGCAAAGCGTGCACCGCGGATTGACTGGCTTCGAGTGGGGTGTCGGTGTGCCTGGAACAATCGGTGGTGCAGTACGCATGAATGCGGGTGGCCATGGTTCAGACATGGCGTCTTCGCTCGTTTCTGCGCGCATTTTCCACCTGCTGCGTGGAGTGGAAGCCCATGTGGATGCCGTCGACCTAGGGCTGAGATTCAGAGGATCCGCGATTGCGGATCATCATGTGGTGTTGTCGGCAACGCTCAACTTGGGTTGGGCGACTGATATACAAGCAGCAGAGACTCAGTTGTCGGACATCGTGAAGTGGCGCAGAGAGAATCAACCGGGTGGACAAAATGCTGGCTCTGTATTTGTAAACCCTGTGCCTGGCGAAGTTTCGGCTGGTGCGTTAATTGATCAAATCGGTATGCGTGGTTTTCGTATAGGTACAGCCCATGTTTCGGAGAAGCATGCAAATTTCATCCAGGCCGAGGAAGGTGGTTTGGCGTCAGACGTAGTGCAGGTGATGGCCGAGATTCGACGCCGGGTCAAAGAGTCGACCGGGTACGACTTGCGCAGCGAGATTCGTCTTGCCGGTTTTGATGCGACTACAGACCCTTCGCTTGTCGATGTGTTGACGAGCGAATCGGACACGAGTGTGGCAACTGTGCGGCTTGAACATATCTTCGATCGCAACGCAAATGCATCTGTTTCAACAGACACATCTATACCGATTGCGGTGTTGACCTCAACGACATTTCAGGATCCGTTGGATGTGCCGACTGAAGTGCTCGACGAGTTGCGTGCTGTCTTTGGTGATGACACGTCGACCACTCAAGAACAGCCAGTAATTGCTTCAGTAACCGACATCAAAACCCGAGAAGTAACTCTGCCTGTTGAAGCACCAGTAACTGAGTCGGTTACTGCGCCAAGTCGAGTTGTCATTGTGGACGAAGACTTTCGTCAGCCATCGGAAAGCGATTTTCCATCGGACACTGCATCTCAGTCTGTGCACCAAGCACCAACATCAGTTCGCGTATTGATCACCGATGATGATGTTGCGCAAGACCTCGATGCAGAAATAATTGTTGGCACTCAATGGAGCGATAAACCTCGATCGCGCCAGTTGTTGGGCACTCTCACAAGCACCATCGCTGGCGGCAACAAACGCAAGCGTCTCGTGATGACCGGTCTCGGTGTTGTGCTCGTAATTGGAATTGCACTGATTGTGTTGGCGTCGCCGATCGTTGCGGTAAGAACAGTGCAAGTTGAAGGTGCAAAATATGCAGACGCTGCTTTGGTGAGAAGTGTTTCTGAGTCACTGAAGGGCAAGTCAGTACTGACTGTCGATACCAAAACTGCAAGCGAGCGACTTGAAAGCGACCCATGGATTAAATCTGCTCGTATTACGACGAGTCTCCCAAGTCGCGTATTGATTCAGATCAATGAGAGAGTTCCTGTTGCATGGTTTTTAGGCGTCGATAATCGAGCGCGTGTTATTGACGAAGACGGTTTAGTGCTCAGTGTGGTGGAGGGGCGACCAACGGAGTACTTGTGGATCGAAGGAACCGGTCCGAACTTGACCGCTGGGGCAAATTCGGCCGCTGCGTATAGGGCGGCAGGTCAATTGGCGATGTCGCTGCCAAGCGAACTTGCGCCTATGGTCAAGCATTTAGGCGTTGCTGGCACTGAAGAAATCACAATGACCCTCAAAACTGGCACGGTGATCAACTTTGGGGCTCCCGTAGATATGCGCAACAAACTCGTCAATGTCGTGGTCCTATTGCGCCGCCAAGATGTCAACTCAATCGTCAGCATCGACGTATCCACGGGGACTCCAGTAGTCCAGTCCTGATCACAGCGAGCCTGAACGATCAACTAGCCTGTACCCAACATAGGAACCGGCGTTTGTGACAGAGTCAAAACCATTGTCGCAAGTGCTTCGTAGGAGGAATACACAATGGCTGGTGCACCACAAAATTTTTTGGCGGTTATCAAGGTAATCGGAGTGGGCGGGGCGGGCGTTAATGCAATTAATCGCATGATCGACTCCAATTTGAGGGGCGTCGAATTTGTGGCAGTAAACACCGACGCACAGGCGTTGTTGATGAGTGATGCAGATTTCAAAATTGACATTGGTCGCGAAATTACGCGTGGTCTCGGAGCTGGCAGTGATCCGGCAATTGGTCAAGATGCAGCCGAAGCAAGTCGCAGCGACATCGAAGAAATTGTTAGCGGTGCGGACATGGTGTTCATCACCGCCGGCGAAGGTGGTGGTACCGGTACTGGTGCAGCCCCAATCATTGCTGAGATCGCTCGTGCTGCTGGTGCATTGACAGTTGGCATTGTGACTCGTCCGTTTGGTTTTGAAGGTCGCCGTCGCGCGATGCAAGCCGAAGCCGGCATTGCGAAGTTGCGCGACAAGGTTGACACCTTGATCATTATTCCGAACGAGCGTCTCTTGTCGGTCGCTACAGAAAAGACGAGTCTGCTCGATGCGTTTAAGCGCGCTGATGAAGTGCTGTTGCAAGGTGTCGCTGGTATCACCAACTTGATCACAACACCAGGTCTGATTAACACCGACTTTGCAGACGTCAAAATGATTTTGACGAATGCGGGTACTGCTCTCATGGGTACTGGCAAGGCAAAGGGCGATAATCGTGCAATTGCGGCCGCAACAGCCGCTATTAACTCACCTCTACTTGAGTCGTCAATTGAAGGCGCACGCGGTATTTTGCTCAACATTACGGGCCCTTCAGACATGGGCCTGTTCGAGCTAAATGCTGCAGCAGAGATTGTGCACGCAGTGGCACATCAAGACGCAAACATCATTTTCGGTACCGTGATCAATGACGAGCTTGAAGATGAAGTGCAAGTGACGGTGATTGCTGCAGGCTTCGATCGTTCGGACGCTGGTTTGTCGCGGTCGTCGAGAGGTGATGGCCGTGCCGATACGCGTGGCGAACCACGTGGAAGTCGGATCAAAGAACTGTTTGGTACCGGCGAAGATCCATTGCGTGATTCATCCGATGGCTTTGACGTTCCAGACTTCTTGAAGTAACACGTCCGATGGTTGGCGCATTCGCCAGCAGCATCACTCTCGGCATCTTATGAATCAGACGCTTGTGGCATCTCGCGTTGCCGAACTACGCGATCGAATAACGCGCGCAGGTGGGGTCGGGGTTGGCATCGTTGCCGTTACAAAAACGTTTGGCGTCGATGCGTGGAGTGACGCAAAGTTTGCGGGTTGTGAGGCTGTTGGCGAAAACTATGCCCAGGAATTGATCGCCAAATCTCAGCAGATGGACCGTACCGATCGATTGCCGATCCATTTCATCGGGCAATTACAAACCAACAAAATCAAGTCACTGTTTGATGTTGTGGATGTGTGGCAGTCGGTGGATAGGGCATCGGTTGTGACAGAGCTTGTCAAGCGCCATGCAGGACGGGCGACAAACGGGCGATGTGAAATGCTCTTGCAGGTCAACACGACGAGCGAAAGCGACAAGGGCGGATGTGATCCATCCGAGGCGAAAGCCCTTGTGGATCAGGCGCGTCAAGGCGGGCTGGACGTGACGGGTCTGATGACGGTTGGCCCGACCGATATGGACGTAGTGAAGACTCGCGCCGCTTTTCGATTGCTCAGCCAGATGGCTGCGGATTTAGGGGTCCAACAGCTGTCGATGGGCATGACGGCCGATGTCGAAATCGCGGTTGAGGAAGGCTCCACACTGGTGCGGGTCGGAACAGCGCTTTTCGGCGAACGTCCACGTTCGATGTAGTTGGGTGTTGTAACCTCTTTCTAATGTCAATGTTTCGACGAGCGATGGACTATTTGGGTCTTGGCCCAGATGACGCCTATGACGACTACGACGCTTCGATAGCGGTCGAGCGTCCTGCCGCTCGCAATACGCGCGGTGGTGGGGCAGTACGACGCCCGCAGCCTCAGCAATATGTCGATGATTACGAAGATGAAATTGAAGATGAGTACGAAGAGGCGCCACGCCCACGAACTGCAGCACGACCAACTACAGTGCGCGCGCAGGCACAACGCGATGACTCAAGTGTGCAATTGCGACCAAGTGGATCAAGTACAGGTGGCACAGTGCGCAAGCTCACGCAAACAACTGCAGAGCCAGTTGCGATTCGCCCAACTCGTTACGACCAAGCAAAAGAGATTGCAGACTTGCTCAGGTCCGGTCAGCCAGTTGCGATGAATATCGGCGCTGCAGATTCCGAAATTGCGCGTCGACTGATTGATTTTGCAAGCGGAGTTACGTACGGAATCGAAGGCAAGATGGAAAAGATTGCACCGGGTGTCTTCTTGTTGACACCTCGTGGCACGCGCGTTATTCGTGACTGAAATTCTTTGCTCTCTTGTAGGTCTCTACACGTACCTCATTATCGGAAGAGTGATTCTTTCGTGGTTTCCTGCTAACCCAAACGGTCCTCTTGGCCAAGTTGTGCGGGTTGTAATGATGTTGACCGATCCTGTGCTTTTGCCGGTGAGGCGAGCATTGCCCCTTGCAGGGCCACTTGATCTTTCGCCCCTTGTGGTGTTGCTGTTTTTGCAGATCGTCGTACAAGGCTTGTTGCTTCGCTGCTAGGCATCAAGCCA
This sequence comes from Actinomycetota bacterium, assembly GCA_009698745.1. GTDB lineage: Bacteria > Actinomycetota > Acidimicrobiia > Acidimicrobiales > Ilumatobacteraceae > UBA3006. The sequence continues at coordinate 293 of WLPO01000027.1, read as the reverse complement.
GTAGCACGCATTTGCCTTTACAATGACGCACCGTGACTTATCCAAAGGTTGATCCTCAACCGAACTTTCCGGCAGTCGAAAACGAGACGCTCGCTTTCTGGGCTTCTGACGGCACTTTTCAAGCTTCCATAGATCAGCGCGATGCCGGCACCAACGGTGCAAACGAATATGTGTTTTATGACGGACCACCGTTTGCCAACGGGTTACCGCACTACGGTCACCTTCTCACTGGGTTTGTAAAAGATGCGGTTCCTCGTTATCAGACGATGCAGGGCAAGCGAGTTGAGCGCCGT
>WLPO01000026.1 GCA_009698745.1 Actinomycetota bacterium | reverse complement strand
GCTGCGCACGCAAGTAGTGGCCACCCAAAATTGGATTGATCGAGCATCCATCCCGCCGCAATTGGTGGGAGTGCTGTTGCGAGGCTGCGTGGCACGTTGGTGATGCTCGCTGCGGCTGCGCGTTCGGGCGGAGTTACGACCGCCATGACATAACTCTGGCGTGCAGGAACATCCATTTGTGAAAGCAGACCGCGCAAAATAAACAGTGTCATTGCGAGCCAAACGTTTGGCATGAACACAACGCCAACGAGCAACAAGCTTGCAGGGATGTGAGTGAAGACCATCGTGCGCACCAGCCCGATTCGTTTGGCAACGCGCACAGAAAGCAAAGAAGAAAATGCAGAGAGGACGCCTGTTGCAAAAAAGATTGCTCCGAGCGTGCTCACTGCAAGATCAAATTTGTGGAAAACCCAGAGTGCGAAAATTGCTTGCGTGGCAAACCCTCCGCCAAATGAGTCGAGGCTAAACAGCGCGGCAAGTTTGTAGACGACTCGGCGCGACTCGGTCAGTGCATGGGGTGCGTTCGTCGGGTGAGTATTGGCATGACTGGACAATCGTTGATATATGAAAAGCACAACAACTCCCGCAAGTGCATACATCACGAACGTACATCTGTATCCGGCGAGCGAACTGTGGTTGTAACGCAGGGCGAGCCAGAGTGGGATGCCAGCGCAGAGCGCACCTATTGAGCCAACGAGAGCACCACTGAGGTTGTACAGGGCAAACATGGAGGTGCGATCTGAGTCGGATACCGCTTGCGAAACCGATGCCTGTTCGAGGGGCAAAAACATGCTCACATCTCCAGCAGACGGATTCATCGTGCCCAAGAATCCGATTACGAGTAACGCGATAAAACTCGTCGTGACGCCAAAAGCAACTCCCGTTGCGATCATGATGCACGATGCGTAAATAAGTAAGCGCGCCGGCGCGACTCGGTGAGCGATGAGACCAGTGCCAATGGTGAAAATGGCAGAACCCAAAAGTGATGCGGTGATCACCGCGCCAATTTGCACCCCACTAAAACCAAGTGCCAGCAAATAGGCAGGCAACATGACATAGACCATGCCATCCACGAACCCACGAATACCTCGCGTGCCAATGAGCATTCGGCCATCGGAGGAGGCGCTTTCGGGGACATTAAGCCAGCCAGTTCTCACATGTGTACGGTAGTTGCTGTACCAACTAGTGTCTTGTCACGTGCCACCAATTGATTTAACCCGTGACGACGGGGTGCGATACGACGCAGTTGCCATTGGTAACGCATTGGTTGACGTAATCGCTGCAGTCGAAGATCAGTTTCTTGAAGTTGAGCAAGTTGTCAAAGGCTCGATGACATTGGTTGATACTGAGCGTTCGGCGCATCTATATTCACGCATCACTAAACCAACTCAAACAAGTGGTGGCTCTGCGGCGAATACTGCATATGGACTAGCAAGTCTTGGTGGGCGAGCAGGATTCATTGGCAAAATTGCCGACGATGAATTGGGCCGAGTTTTTGGAAATGACATGAAGACCGTCGGTGTTGGGTTTCATCCAGGCGCTACATCTACAACTGAACCGACAGGTCGTTGCATCATTGCGGTTACTCCAGATGGCCAGCGTTCGATGAGCACGTTTTTGGGCGCTGCGAGCTTGCTCGACCCTGCAGATATTTCACGTGAAGCTGTTTCGTCTGGTGCAGTCTTGTTTCTTGAGGGTTACTTGTTTGACCGTGATTTAGCAAAAGAAGCATTTCGCACTGCATCAAAATATGCGCATGAAGCCGGACGCAAAGTTTCACTCACACTTTCGGATTCTTTTTGTGTTGATCGCCACCGCGATGACTTCATGGCGCTGATTAAGAACGACATCGATATTTTGTTCTGCAATGAATTTGAATTGCAGTCGCTTTACCAAACAAGTTCGTATGAAGAAGCCCTTGGCAAATTGCGCCACGATTGCGAGTTTGGTGCTGTCACGCGCGACAAACGAGGCTCAGTTGTCATTAATGGTGACGATGTTGTGCACATTGAGCCAGAGCCAGTTGATCAAGTAGTTGATGCAACAGGTGCCGGCGACATGTACGCAGCGGGCTTTTTGTTTGGCTTTACTCGCGGCATGAAGATTGAAGATTGCGGAAGACTCGGATCACTTTCGGCATCAGAAGTAATTACGCATGTTGGGCCACGCCCATTGGTGCAGCTGAGCAGCCTGATTCCAAACCACTTACGCTGATTCGGGCGGCACAAACTGCAATTTGAGATCACCAAGATTGATCAGCGTTGATGCAACCCAATGGCCAAGAGCGCCAAAGTGTTCATCGAGCACCGCACTTGTGCCATCTTGCAAGGTTTCTTCTGCAAGCTCGTATTCGCCCTCGTAAGTAATTTCGAGCGCGTAGTCGGTGTTATCGCTAGTGGTTGGATGACCGATTTCGATCGTGATGTTGTCGCGCTCGAGTTTGCCATTACCAACAACTGGGCTGTACATGACCGCCACATCATCGACGGCCGAAGGGTCTGGTTGCTGTGCGAGTCGCTGAACGCGAAACACGACTTCAATTTCGATTGAAGGATTGTGATCGAGAACTTCTTCTACATACCAACTGCGATAAGCGGCTTGGCTGCGACTGGGCCAATTGAACGTGATGTGTGCAACCACCCGTGGTGGTTGACCTTCGCCGGGCAATCCATAACTCGTTTCCCACACCAAGTCTCCGAGCAAAATGTCGGACTGTAGATGTTCTTCAAACGCTTGGCGCTCGAGAAATGCATTGCCAAAAGCGTCGCGAAGAGCACTGATTGCATCGGTGAAGACATGGTCGAGCATGCGTATTTAGAGTAGTCGCTAACCTTGAGCCATGGCATTGGTCTTACTTGAAATTGCAGATGGTGTAGCAAAACTCACACTGAACAACCCAGACGAGCGCAACACCATGACTGCGCCGATGGTTGCCGAAATCGTTGCGGCGATGGATCGCATTGAAGGCGACAGCGCGATCGGTGCACTCGTTGTGACAGGTACTGCGCCAGCTTTTTGTGCAGGTGCCAATCTGGGAAACCTTGCAGAAGCCGATGGCGATTCACTTGGCGTGATCTATGAAGGTTTCTTACGTATTGCGCGCAGCCCGTTGCCAACTATCGCGGCGGTCAATGGCGCTGCAGTGGGAGCAGGAATGAATTTGGCACTTGGTTGCGACGTGCGCATCGCTGCAAAACGGGCCAAGTTCGATACACGATTTTTGCAACTCGGTATTCACCCGGGCGGCGGACATACATGGATGTTGCGTCGAATTGTTGGACCACAAGTGACAGCAGCGACCGTGCTGTTTGGAGAAGTGCTCGATGGTACTGAAGCGCAACGAGTTGGGCTTGCGTATCGCTGCGTTGAAGATGCAGATTTGCTTGTCGTTGCTCATGAGATGGCCGCTCGTGCTGCAAGTGCACCACGCGAACTTGTCATTGAAACTAAAAAAACTCTTGCGGCAATGGCCGATGTGCAAACGCATCCAGAGGCCGTGGCGCGCGAACTTACTCCGCAATTGTGGAGTACCCGCCAACCTTGGTTCGCCGAGCGTTTGGCTGCGCTACAAGCAAAAATCACAAAAAAATAGGTTTGCCAAGCGCAGAAAAGCGCATGCCGGTGCAAAGTCGCGCCGATGGCAACAGTGGGTGTACGGTGAAACTCAGGTAGCTAGCAGTGTTGAATTCGTCAGTATCGAGAGATATGAAAGGCGGGGGAAGCAATGAGCAAGCGTCACAAACACCGACAGGTGGTGTTGCCACCAACAATTGAGACTCGAGCACATGCTCACAGTGAGCGTCACCGAGTGAACTCAGAGTTGCATCTGGTGACCAATCTCGTGAGTCACGGGGTAGAGCCCGACGATGTTGTCGAGCCTGGTCCGGCATGGAAACCGTTGCATCATCACGATGCAGAAGTTGGTATTGAGCATTCGCGCAAACAAGCCATCAAACATTGGAAGACAAAAGCTTGGAAGCGACGCAAAGTCGTGCGCAAACAACGAGCGCTTGAAATAGAACATCTTCGCGACATCGCATAGCTCGTTGTATTGATTGATGTGTTTTAGAGCCACTCAGCGCTGAGTTGGGCGCTGCGTTGGCGCCATTCTTCAACCGTGAATCCGTAGCGCACGTGATCTTCCCACACGCCATTAATTTCTAGAAAACGCTCAGCCAAACCCTCTTCACGAATATCTAGCTTTTCCATCACGCGACGACTGTTGTGATTGCGCGGGATGATGCAGATTTCCATGCGATGCAAGCCGAGCTCTTCGAATGCGTACTTTGACACCACGAGCACAGCTTCTGACATGTAGCTTTTGCCCGCACGCGCCTCATCGATCCAGTAGCCAATCGTGCCGCATTGCATAGCGCTGCGCACAACGTTGTTGATGTTGACTTCGCCGGCGAATGAGCCGTCAATGAAGATTCCGAATGCATACGAGCCACCAGTTTGGCGCTCGCGATCACGTGCAACGCAGCGATTGTTGAATGCATCGCGATTGGTTGAAGGATCTGGAAGATGTGCGGATTTGATTGGCTCCCATTTGCTGAGCCATTCGCCATTGCGGTGGCGAACTTCGCTCCATGCTTCAAAGTCTGTTGCATTGAGCGGCCGCACAACAATGCGTTTGCCGTAGAGGCGCAATGGTGCGCCTGCTGAGGTGACAACGCTTGCTGGGTGTAGTCCTTGACTTGATGGCGAACTCATTGTGGATCCAGTATGTGTTGCACAACGCCGTCAAGCAAATTGTGTACAGAGATAGTGACAGAAGGTATTCGCAGACGGCGCATGACACCCACGAGCGCACAACAACCGCCAACAATCACGTCTGCTCGCTCGGGTGGTAATCCGGGGTTTGATTTGCGGTCGGTGAGTGACTCGGTGGCAAGAGTGCGAAAAACATCTTCGGCGGCTTCTCGTGTGAGGGTCATGCCATGCAGTGCAACAGGATCAAAACGCGCAATGCCCAACTCGACGGCAGCGATGGTCACGATGGTGCCGGCAACGCCGACGACTCTGGTTGCTTCCAGCACTTGTGGTTGTTCACGAACGAGATCATCCATGAAGTCGGTAACGAGACCGATTGCATTGGTGAGTTCTTCGGGTTTCGGCGGGTCGCGGTGCAACTCTGTTTCGGAGAGCACAACTGCGCCAACTGGAAAACTTGACACGTGTTGCAATGTGTTTCCTGTGCCGAACATGACTTCGGTTGAGCCACCACCAATATCGACAACGATGGTGATGCCATTGTGTGGCTCGAGTTTGCTTAAGGCTCCGCGAAATGCGAGTTGTCCTTCTTCTGTGCCAGAAATAATTTCGGGGCGCTTGCCCAAAATGGTTTCGGCTTGATCAAGAAATGTGTTGGCATTGGACGCTCGACGACATGCCTCGGTCGCTGTAACGCGAAAGGTTTCGACTTTGTGCTGTTGTAACAGCGATGCATAATTTGCAAGTTGCTGCACGGTTGTCGCAATCGCATCGTCATCAAGCAACCCTGATGCAGCGACGCCTTTACCGAGACGAGTGACGTTGACTTCGCGCACAATCTCGTTGCCGTGAGGATCAACAATCAACAAATTGGTGGAGTTGGTACCGATATCGATTGCCGCAACGGGCGAAGTGAAAATAGGGCGAGAGCGCTTATTGATCACGGCAGAATTTTCAGTGACAACGTAGTCGTCTCGCGAAATGTTCAGTTTGTCGGCCACCCATTGACCCACTGGGTCGTCGCCAACTGCAAGCCACCAACCGAAATGCGCATGCAAGCATTTGACTCCAATACGCGTGCCGCCAACACCGCCAAATGGTCGTGGGCCCGTGTGCGTCGGGTCAATCGCTGCATCGCGTTCTGCCGCGTAACGGCTGTGCGTTTCTTCGAGCGCTATTGGCCCTATGTCTGCTTCGGCTTGATTAACGCCGCCGCTTGCTTCGAGCCGTCCAACAATTACTGTCTCATGCTCGCCCAATAACCAATATCTCGTTGGCATTGGAGTTCCGTCATCGAGAAACGGTGCGTTGCGCAATACAACCGGGTCGCCACTTTTGGAGCGAACAACGATTTCAAATTGTCCTTGAGGAACGCGACCCAAAAGCTCGCCGACTCGGGCATAGTCGGCAGGATTCATGGGCTACAAAAATTTGATTGCGGCAATCACAACCACAATGAGGGCAACGACAACAGGAATAGCGCGCTTGAGTATTGGTGCACCAGCAGTGCCGAGCAGATCGAGTGGCGCAACTTCGGCGCTCTCAATCTTGCGAATTTGTGGACTTGCAGTTGTGTTTGCTGCAGTCGTAGTAGCCGCTGGCGCAGTCGTAGTAGCCGCTGGCGCAGATGTAGTTGCTGGCGAACTGGTGATCAACTGATTGAGGTTCTCCGAAAATTGTGCAAGGAGTTTGTCGCTCACGTCGGCAAGTGCGCCACGACCAAACTGTGCAACTTTGCCCGAGATGGTGAGGTCGGTGACAACGGTGCATTTTGTAGACGTTGGAGTGACCGAGGTGAGTTGGGCTGTGATGATTGCGGACGCCGTGCCCTTGCCTGTGGTGTCGCGACCTTCGCCTTTGAGCGATGCGGTGTGGGCCAGATCGTCGCGCGAGATAAAACTTGCCTGACCCTTGAACTGAGCAACGATTGGGCCAACCTTGATTTTGACTTGACCACGGTAAACATCACCCTCAACTTCGGTGAGTTGCGCCCCTGGCAAGCACGGCGCAATGCGCTCGAGGTCGGTGAGAATAACCCATGCGTCATTGACCGGAACATTGACAACGAATTCGTGATTCAGATCCATTACACAATTCTCCGAGATTCGACAATGAGTTTGCTTGCCTGTTCGAGATCTTCAATCGTGTCGATGTCGATTGCTGACCCATGACAGGATACTTCACTGACAAGTTGATGATGAGAGCGCAATAAATTACGAGCACCTTCGTCGCCTGTTGTTGGCACGTGCGACCACATCTCTGCATGCAACTTGACGGGGTTGCCGCGCTTGGTGTCGTATGTCGCAACAGCAAGCGGGGAAGTACTGCTTGCAACACGTTGCCAAGCACTTGGTGGCACACACGGTTGATCGGCGAGACCGACGACCACTGCTTGTGCACCGAGTGATGCGGCGTATTCAATTGCGCAGTGGACTGAACTTGCCATACCTGTAGACCAATTGGGATTGTCGATCGAATTCGGCAGACCCCATTTTGCGATGGATGCCTGAGCTTGGTCGCTGAGGGCAAAATCGAGTGGAAGAGGCGTCTTGCCGGTCACTACGACCACTGGTCCGATGCTGGCTTCGATGGCTGATTCGACCGCCCAGTGATACACAGGGCGCCCCTGAGCGACGCTCAGCAGCTTGTGGGTCGATCCAACGAATCGGGTGCCACTGCCTGCAGCAAGCACTACAGCAACGGTGAGAGACCCTGTCATACCCAATGTCTACTTGGGTTTTGGAGGATCCCCAAATATTACAATTAGATGACATAAACTGTTACCCAGTTGACATATGGCGAGTAATCGCCCCCGTGAACTCCACCGCCCCCCGGTCGAGTCAGGGCCACCCTGTCACCCCCAAAACCATGACCACACAACATCGCTATTTCCATATCCGCAGGTATGTCCGCTTTGCGATCGCTGCAGCAGCTTTTGTGATGCTTGGACTGCCACAACATGTATCGGCAAAACCGATGCCCCAGGGCCAGGAACAGGTGATCGCACAGTCAGCACAAGAAGCAGTTGCCGTTTTCAGTTCGCTGACGAGACTCAGTGCGCCAGATCGAGGCGATGTGTTTTTGGCGTATGTATCCAACATTGCTGCGCAGGCTGCAAATTTCTTGGGCGTCGATGCACGAGTCATGCAACAGTCGTGGTTGGCAGCGGACTTTGCTCATCAACGGGCACTTGTAAATGGTCTGACACAACTGGGTGTGCCGTACAAAAATAATGCCTCAACCGAGAACGTTGCATTTGATTGCTCGGGACTTATTGCCTTTGCATGGGGCAAAGTTGGCGTTGGCATGACGCATGGATCGAGTGCACAGTTTGCAAGTGCCACACAAATACAAGTTGAAGATGCACAACCTGGCGACTTGATTTGGCGTCCTGGTCATATTGCGATGTATCTAGGAGTGCAGGGTGCTGTTTTGCAAACTCCGTATTCGGGCAGAAGCGTTGAATTGCAATTGATGAACGAGCGCATTACTTCTTGGGTCAGATACGCAAATCCATTAATTTGAATCCAATTGTAAATTTATTTATGAATTGGCCCGTCGCTGTCGCGCAGCGATGGTGCACCGCGGCCAGTGCGCCGCGCAATTATCTCTCCAACAATTGAAATTGCTGTCTCTTCTGGAGTTCTCGCACCGATGTCGAGGCCAATTGGAGACATGAGTCGAGCCAACTGATCGGCACTGGTAATGCCCACTTCGGCAAGTCGCTCGAGCCTCTTCGCATGCGTTTTGCGGCTGCCCATTACGCCTATGTAGCCAACATTTGTAGCAAGAGCGCCTTGCACTGCCGGAACATCGAACTTTGGGTCGTGGGTCAAAATGCAGACCGCATCGCGAGAAGTGAGAGCCGATCCACGCTGTGAAAAAAGTGGTGCTGGCCATGAGACAAGTACTTCATCGGCCATTGGGAAACGACGTCGGGTAGCAAAAACTTCTCGGGCATCGCACACAACCACGTAGTAGCCGAGCACTTTTGCAACCTTGGCAAGCGCGGCAGTGAAGTCAACGGCGCCAAAGATCCACATTGTTGGAGGTGGCGAAAATGCTTCGATAAACACACGAACTGTCGGCGTGTCGACTAAATCTTCAGGAGTTGTTTGGCCCTGCGGACCATAGTGACGCACACCTGTGCGTCCGGCTTCAACTTCGCCAAGTGCGTCGCGTGCAACGACACGGTCGAGTTCGCTGTCACCCAGCGTGCCCACTGCGTCCGTCGACGGAGAGACGAGCATTGTTGCGCCGATGTGTGGGCCATCAATAACGGTGACGAGCGCAACCGGAATGTTGGAACGAACTCGTTCGGCGAAAATGGGGTAAAGCGACATTGGCTGGAGCGTCATGATTTACCAGCTGAGTGGTGCAATAAAGAGGTGAATGATGCCGCCGCATGTGAGACCCACTGCAAATGCTTCGTCGTCTGAGTAACCGAACTTGACAAGACGAGGTTGTTTGTCGCCGCCCAAAATTTCGAGCGCCTCTGCAACCACTGCACCTTCAACGCAACCGCCACTCACTGAACCAACAACTTCGCCATCTTCATTGACGGCCATTGCCGCGCCGGGATCGCGTGGGCCAGAGCCTTCGATGTCGACGACACGAGCAACAGCAATTTGTTTGCCTGCCTGTTGCCAGCGCTCGATGTCATTGAGTAGTTCACGCATAGGTATCAGTCAATCGCGAGAAATCACTCGAGTGAGATGCTCAAGAGCCTGCAAGGAATGGCCTTCAACAAAGTCGTCTACATACGGAAGCGCCGCAGCCATGCCCCGAGCAAGCGGCGCATAACCGGGCGTGACTTTGAGCGGGTTGACCCATACGACTCTGAACGCAACGCGCTGCAAGCGTTGCATCTGCTCGGCAAGAACCTCTGGGTCGCCTCTGTCCCAGCCATCGCTGAGCACTACGACAATTGCGCCGCGGGCCATTCCGCGAACGCCCCATGTTGCATTAAAGCGGCGCAGGCTTTCACCGAGTCGGGTGCCGCCGCTCCAGTCGGGCACTTGTGCTGCAGCGCGAGTGAGGGCTTTGTCTGGGTCGCGGCTGTTGAGTTCTTTTGTTAGCCGAGTGAGCCTTGTGCCAAATGTAAATGCCTCTACGCGTTGCCGGCCCACAACGGCTGCGTGCATAAAACGAAGAAGCGCCCGTGCGTATGGCTCCATGCTGCCCGAGATATCGAGAAGCACAACGAGTCGGCGTTGGCGCTCGCTTGGTTTACGCCAATGCAATCGAGCGGGCTCGCCGCCAAATGCGAGTGATGCGCGAACAGTGCGACGTAAGTCGTGACGTGAACCACTGCGTTTTGCATGTGTAAGGCGCAGTGATTGCCGTGGAGGACCAGCGAGACGAAGTTGATGCATCAGTCGCAGAGACTCATGCAGTTCTTCGTCTGTGTACTGAGCAAAATCTTTGCTGCGCAATGATTCGTTTGCGGTAAAACGCATCTGCAATGTCTGATTGTCGTCGTCGTTATTGTCATCATTATTTTCAGCATCATCATCTTTGTTTGGGCCGTCTTCGTCATCGAGTAACAGCGTGATCTTTTGTGGTGGACCATCTTCGGCGGTGTCTGTCGCATTACGGCGTTCCCAAAAAACTGCAAATGCTCTGTCGTACAGTTGCTGATCTTCTGGTCCATGCACCAACGTGGCTCGACCGGCCCAATACACATCGTCGCGCTTGGTCATTGACACAACATCGAGTGCTTGCACAAACGTGATCACCGAATCGATAGGCACATTGATGCCCGCGCCGCGCAACACACGTGCAAACGAAACCGCCATTTCGTCTGCCGATGAGCCAGCAGGCTGCTTCAGCGCTGTCGACATAACTGATGCGCTCTAGTTATGAGACAAGCCGCGGTCGAAGGCTTGTTTGACAAGATCGGCAATGCCCGTTTCGCGCACACGTTCGTGGTCTTCGCGGTACTTGAGCACGGTGCCGAGCGTTGCAGCAACACTGGTTTCGTCGAGTTCAAGAATTCCTAGTTGACCAAGCGCAGTTGCCCAATCGATAGTTTCGGCAACGCCAGGTGGCTTGTACAAATTGAGCCCACGCATCGCTTCGACGGCTGCGGCAACTTGTCGGGCGAGCGACTCGGCAATTTGTGGAACACGTAACCGAACAATGGCAACTTCGCGTTCAAAATTTGGGTGTTCAACCCAGTGATAGAGGCATCGACGTTTGAGTGCGTCGTGCACATCGCGCGTGCGATTGGAAGTCAGCACCACGATTGGTGGGGTAGTTGCGCTGAACGTGCCCAGTTCGGGGACAGTGATTTGAAAATCGGACAAGATTTCGAGAAGGTATGCCTCAAATTCGTCGTCGGCTCTATCGATTTCGTCAATCAAGAGCACTGCAGGAGTGGTGCGGTTGTCGATGGCTCGCAAGAGCGCACGCTTGATCAAAAACCTTTCGTTATACAACTCGCTTTCAAGCAGCGAAGTGTTTTTGGACTTTGCTTCGCCGGATGCTTCGGCTGCGCGCAGGTGTAACAGCTGACGCGAGTAGTCCCAGTCATACACAGCCTGCGAGGCATCGATGCCCTCATAACACTGCAGACGAATGAGTTCGCCGCCTGTCATCGCTGCAATCACTTTTGCTAATTCGGTTTTACCAACACCTGCTTCACCCTCCAATAAGAGAGGTCGCTTGAGCGACAAAGCCAAAAAAACTGCAGTCGCAAGGCCTTCATCGGCCAAATAGCTTTGTCCACCAAGAGCGTTGCGTACTTGGGCAACCGAGGTGAGTGCGGGCAAACTCATTGCATCACTGTAGAGGCACGAGGGTTACGAGTCGAAGCCCAAACCCAAACGGTCGAGGGTGCGCAGCCAGAGGTTGCGTTTTCCTGTGCGGTCTTCACGGCTGAGCGCCCAACGTGTTGTCTGAATACCGATAAAACGAAATGGCTCGGGTGGAAACGGAAGCGGTTTGCTTTGCACAAATTTGGTTTGAGTGGCTTCGGTCTTTCGCCCGTCGAGTAAATCGAGCATGACTTCGGCTCCAAAGCGTGAACTCGCCACGCCAAGGCCGGTGTAGCCAATTGCGTATGCGACCCGGTTGCGCATTGCTTTGCCCCAAAACACGCTGTAACGGCTGCACGTATCGATGGCGCCACCCCAGACGTGAGAAAACTTGACACCTTCAAGTTGTGGGAATGTTTCGAAGAAGTGTTGCGACAACTTCGCCCAACTCTCTGGCCTTGATTCAAGATCGACACTCATTTTTCCGCCGAAGAAATACATTGCGTCGTAGCCGCCCCACAGAATGCGATTGTCGGCAGTGAGTCGGTAATAGTGAAATTGATTGGAGATGTCTGAAAGTCCTTGGCGATTTTTCCATCCAAGACTGTCAAGTTGTTGTGCGTTCAGTGGCTCGGTAACGAGGCAGTAGTCGTACACCGGTGCGATGTAGTTGTGCATGCGCTTGAGGAGTGGTTTGAAAGCATTGGTGGCGAGCGCAACATGTTTGGCTTTGATGTCGGCTAAGGCAGTTTCGATCGAGACGCCACTTCCCGAGTAGTCAAGACCAGTTGCTCGCGTGTCTTCAAAGATGCGTACTCCAAGACTTTCGGCAGCACTTTTGAGACCCCACACGAGGCGAGCGGGATCGACAAGTGCAGCGGTGTCTTTGCACCACATGCCGCCAGTGAAAATTGGCGATGCAACTTCGCGTTGCACTGCTTGTTGATCGAGCCATTCAACTTTGTGGCCCAACTCGAGCAGTTGTTCGTAGTCTTCGCGCATCTCGTCGAGATAGTTGCCTGCATGACGCGTGCTCGCAATTTCGATCACACCGTTGCGCTCGAAGTCGCAGTCGATGTTGTAACGACGAATTGCCGCTTCAATTTGATTGAGGTTTTCGAGCCCCAAATCTTCAAGCAGACCAACTTCTTTTGGAAAGCGTTGTTGCGCGTTAGCTATGCCGTGCGTGAGGCTCGAATCCATAAAGCCGCCGTTGCGACCGCTCGCTGCAGATCCAACTTCGTGTGAGTCGATCAGAATGACATCGGCAGACGGATTGCGTTCTTTCGCCAAGATTGCTGTCCAGAGACCCGTGTAGCCGCCACCAACAATGCACAAGTCGCACGAGTCGTCACGCACGAGCATTGGATTGGAGTCGGGTTCATCGACGTCTTCCATCCAATACGGATACGGCTCAGCATCAGCGATCGCATCCAGAAAGCGTTCGTCCTCTTGATACCCAGCCATGGGTTTTCTCACCACCTAACGGCACCAAGTTAGCACTGAGTGAGCACATGCCGCAGTAGCGTTTCGGGTCATGGAACTGGGAATTAGCACGCGAACTGCTGCGGTTGCTGCTGGTTCTGCAGGTTTGGGTTTTGCATCTGCGCAGGCACTTGCCAACGAGGGAGTGCGAGTAGTTATTTGCAGTCGCGATGCTGCGCGTGTGACCGAAGCTGCAAAAACTATTGGCAATGGTTGTGTCGGCATCGTTGCCGATGTGTCAACGGGTGAGGGTGGCGCAAAATTTGTGCGCGAAGCCACAGCGATACTTGGGCACATCGATATTTTGGTAGCAAACGGTGGAGGACCACCAGCGGGAAACTTTGCATCAACTGATTTGGACGCTTACCCAGCAGCGCTTGAACAAAACTTGTTGTCGGTGATTGGTATGTGCAAAGAAGTGTTGCCTGGAATGCAGACTCGCAAGTGGGGTCGCATTGTTGCCATTACGTCAGTCGCTGTGCGTCAGCCAATGGCAAACCTCATTTTGTCTAACACTGCACGCGCAGGGGTAACCGGATTTTTGAAAACTGTTGCGCGCGAAGTTGCACAAGATGGAGTAACGGTCAACACCGTGCAACCAGGCATTCATGCAACTGATCGAATCACGCAACTCTATGGTGCGACGCCAGATGCATCGGCGCTCGGTATTCCTGCCGGAGTAGCGGGCGAACCTGCGGACTTTGGTCAGATAGTTGCATTTTTGTGTGGCGAAAGTGCAAAGTTTGTGACAGGTGCAAGTTTGCAAGTGGACGGTGGATCGTATGGAGGATTGTTGTAATGCTGCAGCATGTCGTAGCAATCACGTGGAATGATCAGGTGCCGCCGAACTATGCAGAAACCGTTTCGGTTGTGCTGCAAGAAATGGCATCGCACATTTCGTCGGTTCGTGAATATCATTGTGGCCCCGACTTGGGTGTGTCGACTGCTGTTAATGCCGATTATCTGATCGTCGCAACGTTTGACGATGTTGATGGGTGGCGTCAGTACGACGAAGACGCTTCACACAACGAAATTCGTGCCAAGTACTTCAAGCCGTATATTGCAACGCGAGCATCGGCTCAAATCACTTTTTAACGCAGGCGTTTGGCTTTCGCTACACCCGAATTTCGGTTTTCCCATTTGGACGCAATCCAGAAGGCAATGCCCACGTAGAGCCAGCCAGCCAAAATGTCGGCAACATAGTGCTCGCCGAAATAGACAAGACAAATAGCCATGCTTGCCGGCAATGCAAGCGAAATGGCTCGTAGCCACTTTGGCATGTACGGGAAAAAGAACAGTACGACTAAGAGTGCACAACCCGCGTGCAGTGACGGCATTGCTGCATACGGATTGGTGATAGCCGTGCCTCGGTCAAACACTTTGCTGACTGACTTGATGCCCATGTGCGACCATGCTCGCGCAGTGATGCGCTGTATCGGTGCCATATAGCCCTGCTTGGCTGTGAGCCAAGGTGGTGCAACCGGAAATGCTGCGAATGTTGCACATGCTAAAAAGAACAAAATTCCGAGTCTGCGCACATAGCGCACCCACATGTCTCGATTGATCCACCACAACAGCACTGCAACGCCAGGTGGAAAAATAAAGTGCGACATATACGTAACAGCCAGCGGGTATTCGTACCAACTGAGAATTTTTGAGACATTGAGATGATGTTGCATCCACACATTGGGGTCTGTGCCAAAAAAGAGTGCGCGATCAATGTTGCGAACAGCCAAATACGAAATTGGGCGACCTAGTTGATCTGAAAGCCCACGGCTGTATTCGTAAGCAAACAACATTGCTGCAAAAATTGACCAGTCGCGCATCATCGCAATCTGGTCTTTGACTGTCTTGCCAACGTTGGCAAAAATAAATGCGACAAGAATCCATCCGGTGACTGCGATGCGGTCGACGGGCAAACCAAAACGATCTATTGACCATCCAAACAGCGCTAGGTACAGCGCAATTGCAACTACTCGCGTGCGTGTTGGTTTACGCCGAAGAAATGTTGCGACTGACAGAGTTACGAGTTTAGCGAAATCGTTATGCCGACGCTTTTTCGAGAGCGCGCCGCACCAGCACTTTGGCTAAATGCACGCGGTATTCGCTCGATGCGTTTAAGTCGTCCTGAGGTTCAGCTTCAGCCGCTGCTTGTTCGGCGGCGTCTGCAACTGATGCACCAGACTTGAGAGCTTCCGAGACACTTGTTGCCAAAATTGGGGTACTACCCATATTGACAAGCGCAACGCCTGATGCGTCTTTGCTGCGCCATGCAGCCACTCCCACGATTGCCCAGTCTTGTGCTCGGCGATTGAACTTCTCGAAACCCCACTTTGCGCCATTCATTTTTGGCACACGAATTTCGGTCAGCATTTCGTCTGGCTGGAGTGCGCTTTCAAGGAAGCCTTTGTAGAAATCGGCGGCGGCAATGAGTCGCTCGCCATTCGGACCTTGCGCAACGTATGTTGCACCGAGTGCGAGAGTTGTTGCAGGAAGATCACTCGCCGAGTCGGCATGTGCAAGTGATCCACCGATAGTTCCTCGATGGCGAACCTGAGCATCACCTACATGGCTGGCTGCATGAGCGAGCAGTGGTATTTCTTTCAGCACGAGCGCCGATTTTTCGACATCCATGTGGCGCGTTAGTGCGCCGATAGCAACGAAGTCTCCGCCGTCCTTGATGTAAGAAAGATCCTTAATGCGACCAATGTCGATCAGCATTGCTGGCTGAGCCAGACGAAGTTTCATTAACGGAATAAGGCTGTGTCCGCCTGCCAAAAACTTGGCTTCGTCGCCATATTGTGCGACGAGTGAAATTGCTTCGGCTGCCGATGATGCTCGCTTGTAGTCGAATGCTGCTGGTATCACGATGTGCTCCCTTGAAATTTTCCGAAGTTACTTTGCTTTTGCCGCAGCGAGCACGGACTTCACAATGTTGTGGTATCCGGTACAGCGGCAGAGGTTGCCCTCAAGGCCGAGCCGGACCTCTTCTTCGGTTGGGTTTGGATTTTCATTGAGCAGTCCAATGGATGCCATGACCATTCCTGGAGTGCAATATCCACACTGCAAGCCATGGTTCTCCATGAATGCTTGTTGCATTGGGTGCATCACGCCATCTTTGCTCAGGCCCTCAATGGTCGTCACCGTGCCACCGTCTGCTTGCACAGCAAGCAATGTGCAGCTCTTGACTGCTTCGCCATCGAGGTGCACGGTGCATGCACCGCAACTTGATGTGTCGCAACCAATGTTGGTGCCGGTGAGTTGCAGTTGATCGCGCAACAAATGTACGAGCAGTGTGCGTGGCTCTACATCTTTTTCTTGCTTGGTGCCATTAACAACGATGCTGACCTTCATGTGGTTTCCTTCTGCTCAGTTACTCAACTATAAGTGTTGCACCCAAACGTAACTATTTACTTATCGAGTTTATTGAGGCCCCGCCGTGCAAACACGAGCGTCAGTGTTGACATGCCTGCAATTGCAAGTAAACCACCCCAGGTATTTGACCAACTCATGTGGTCGGGCGAAGTTGAAAGCACAAGGCCTTCGCGGGCGAGACGCAAGATGTTGGTAGTTGGATTGATGCGGGCAACGTTATGCAACCAACCGCGCATCAGCGGCAGTGGCATCTGTGCGCTCGAGAGATACAGCACCACAAACATGGTGAGCTGCATCACAGCGGCTCCGCGCATGTCACGAAATCTAAATGCAAGCCCTAAACCCCAGCCGAGCGAAATAGTCGAGACTCCGACGGCCGCAACTACCAACGTGAATAATCCGAGCAGTCCACTTGTAAATCGGACTCCGAGCAGCATGCCCATTGGAATAACAAAGGCACACAAGATTGCAACTCGCACCCACGCAGTGAGTAGTGGACCGATGATGAGCGAACGACGGGGTGCTGGCGACATCAAGAGTCGATCATAGAAACGAGTCTCGATGTCGCGGATTGTCGAGAAGCCAAGACCGATGCCGCTGAATGCAGCTCCAAAACAAATTCCGAGTGGCATGAACCAGTTGACCGAGCGGTCGGTGGGGAAGCCAGGCAGTCTGGTGATGGCAGCAAATGTTCCCGCGAATGCAATCATCGTAAAAACTGGCATCGCCATCGCTGGGAAGAACGCTGAAGGCAGGCGACGAATGTTGCGAACGCCGCGCTGAGCCAATCCGCGAGCACTTCGCATGGTTGTTGGCATTGCAACCGATGTGGTTGTTGACTGTGTGGTCGTTACTTGTGTGGTCACAGCGCAGCCAACTTTCGGCG
>WLPO01000025.1 GCA_009698745.1 Actinomycetota bacterium | reverse complement strand
TACACCAGCGCGAGCAAACTCTTCGGCGATAATGACTTGCTCAAGTTCCGACAAACCGCCGCCACCAAACTCGACTGGCCAGCCAGGAGCGAGGTACCCAGACGAAAACAGTGTTGCGCGCCATTCGGTAATGAAATGCTCAAGTGCATCACCGGTTAGTGCACCAATACCCTTCCAATTTGGAGGCAATTTCTCCGCCAAAAAGGCCTGTACTTTTTCGCGATACTCTTCCGCCGCTGCGCTGTATGTCGGGTTCATGGGTCTTTACGCTAGTACGAAGACCTGGCCAGACTCGCAGCGCCGATCAAGGGTGCAGCGTCGCCCAAACCAACGGGTATCACCTTCATTCCACGAATAAACTCAAGGCGCGCCGAGCGGTCTAGCTCGTGCTGGACTGCATGAAAGAATGGATCGCCGAACCCCAGGGCAACCGAACCTCCGATCACGCAAAGTTGCAAATCCATAAGCGCACCGACACACGCAAGTGCTCGCCCAACCAGTTTTCCAGCCTCGATCTTGACTTCATTCGGTGCATGCTCGCTCGATTTTCCAGTTATCGCTTCAATCGATCTGCCAGAAACATGCGCTTCCAAACATCCGTGGGCTCCGCACTCGCACAACCTGCCATCGGGCTCAACAATTACGTGACCAATATGTCCGGCGTTACCAAGATGTCCGGTTACGAGTTTGTTATTTGAAACGATGCCGCCACCAACTCCTGTCGACACCACCATTCCAATTACATCCGAAACCCCTACGGCACTTCCACACCAGACTTCGCCCAGCACCAATGCTTGGGCATCATTAGCAATGTATGTTTTGAGCCCAGTTGCACTTTCAACGGCCGCGAGCAAACCAAAGCCTCGCCAATCTGGAATGTTTAATGGAGAGACACTTTCTCCGCCCAATGTCATCGGGCCGCCGCAACCAACACCGCATGCTTCAAGGCGCACGTCGGTTTGCAACATTTGTGCGTCGATCAGATTTCTAAGCGCTCCCCATACGTCAATTGCAGGCGTTTGGGTTTGCATTCGCGACAACAGCTCGCCGCTCGTCGACACCACACCAACAGCAAGTTTTGTGCCGCCAATGTCGATGGCGAGAAAACCAGAAGAGTTAGATGTCTTTGCCAAATTTGATTCGGCTTGAAGCGGCATTCGTGCGCGCCTTACGCAACGACGCAGCAACGTCTTTCAAACCAACTTTGCTCATCGCTCGCAATTGCTTCTCAATGATCAAAACGCAACCAAGCATCGCCATAAAGCCAGCGAACGCAACTAGAAAATGAACTTGTAATGCAAAAACAGTGAACACGAGTGAAGCGAGTGCACCAAGACCGGCCCACCATGCTTTACGTGCCGAGTGCGCATAAATACCTGACGGCTTTACAGCGCTCGCAAATCGTTCGTCAGTCTCGAGCGATTGCTCGATCTGTTGCAATATCCGTTGTTCTTCTGCTGACAGTGGCATAGTTCCCTTATCTTATTCCTCGGGACCCCATTTTGATGAACCTGGTCGGCGTTTGGAATGAAGGGTGCTGGCAAGACCAATTGCTTCGTCCCCGAATCGCTCACGGATGTCATCAATGGCAGCAGTTGCCGGAGCCCATACCTCGTCCAACGAAGTGGCGTCCTGACTGTGAGTCCCTTCGTCAAACAAACTCAATTGCGCCTCTGGCGCTGCAAAGTTTCGAGTTGAAATACCCACCAGACGAACGCCACGTGACATTTCAATGTCTACCAATAAGCCTTCAACCATCTGCATCATCGCTTGCGCACTCGTTATTGGCGTTGCACTTGTATTCGAACGCGTGATCGACACAAAATCTGAGTACTTAATTTTGACCGTGCAGGTTCGTGGCGCCAGTCCTTCATCTCGACATCTTCGAGCAACCAGATCTGACATTCTCACGAGATGCGAACGTACGGTCTCACTGTCGAATATGTCATTACTAAATGTTTCTTCATGACCAATCGACTTCGAGTCCGAATTTGGCTCTACTTCCCGATGATCAATGCCATTAGCAAGCTGATGCAGATGCGTTGCATGTGCGTCTCCCAGTAAATGCTTCAATATCTGCAGATCAATGACGGCCAATTCTGCAACCGTCTTAATGCTGACGCTTTGCAATTTTGCAAGCGTGGCCGGACCAACACCCCACAGCGCTTCAACGTTAAGACCGTGGATAAATTCGCGTTCCTTGCCACTCTCAATGTGCACTACCCCACGCCCAGGTCGCACACTCGCCTGATCAGCGATCGGCTTTGCAGTCTTTGAGGCCAACTTTGCAACAAATTTGCTCGTTGCAACTCCAACGCTGCACACCAGACCCACTTCGTCTAGTACTCGTTTTCGAATTGCGTCAGCGATCACCACTCCGTCTCCAAGTAGTCGCTGCGCTCCGGTTACATCCAAAAATGCTTCATCGAGAGAAAGGCCTTCGACAAGGGGTGTGAAGTCTCGAAAGATATCGAACACTTGTGCACTCACCTGTACATACAAGTCCATGTCGCCTGGCAAAAAGATTGCATTCGGACACAGTCTGCGAGCCCGCACAGACGGCATTGCCGAAAACACTCCATACCTTCGCGCCTCATACGACGCGGCCGCAACCACGCCCCGCTTCCCTTCACCCCCAACCACAACGGGCTTACCCCGCAGTTCGGGACGTTCGCGCAATTCCACCGCCACATAAAACATGTCCATATCAACATGCAGAATTGTTCGGGTGAGTTTCACGACAACAACTACGCTAATCGGGTGCCGCAAACCCCGAACGACAAGCGCACCTTGTCCGCGCTTCCTTCGCCTCGTGCCAGAGTCATCGCATTCATTGGAGTGCTGATCGCGGGTGCTGCCGGAGCCGCAATCGGATACTCGCTTGTTGATTTGCAATGTGCTGGTGAATGTTCAGTAGGTACTGGTATCGGTCTCTTGCTCGGTTCTGTTATCGGCGCAACCGGAATGTCGGTCGTCAGCGTTTTGGTGCTGCGTGCAATCGGCGAATGGCGCGAACTTGCCGACAACTGATCCACTCGCTTCCCAACTTCTGCAAGTTGCAACCACGTTAGCAAAACAAGCAGGAGACATGGCGCTCGACGGCCGTCGCAACGGTTTAAAGAATGTTCAAACCAAGTCAACAGTTACAGACATGGTTACCGAATTTGACAAGGCATCCGAAGTACTGATCGTGCAAGGTCTTGCAAACATGCGCCCAGATGATGCGATCATCGGCGAAGAGGGAGCGAGCCATTCTGGTACGACCGGCATCACGTGGCATATCGACCCGATCGACGGCACAACCAACTTCTTCTACGACTTGCCGACTTGGGCAGTGTCAATCGGTGCTGTCGATGAACATGGATCACTCGCAGGAGCGGTGTACATCCCCGCCCTACATGAAATGTTTACGGCGATTCGTGGCGGTGGCGCTTTTTGTAACGGCGAGCCCATCCATTGCAATCCCCTTAGCGATGTTTCACGGGCACTTGTCTGCACAGGTTTCAGTTACGCAGCCGAACAGCGAACGGTGCAGGCCACCAGAGTTTCAAAGTTCATTCATCAGGTCCGCGACATTCGACGCTTCGGAGCAGCCTCAATCGATATGTGTTTTGTTGCCTGCGGCAGATTCGACGCGTACTTCGAAGAAAACCTTCACTCATGGGACATCGCTGCTGGCGAACTGATCGCCCGCGAAGCAGGATGCCAAACTGGCGACTTTGCAGGCAATGCATTGCGGCCGGCCCAAGTATTGGTTTCCAATCCAACCATATTTAGCCAACTTGGCGACCTCATTTTGACTTCTAGCGTCTCCGATCGGTAAGTATTGAGCCCATGGCGATTCGAGTCTTAACTGTCGAAGATGACGAGCGCATCAGAGCCTCGGTGAAACTTGCTCTTGAAGACGAAGGTTGGATCGTTGACGAAGCCCCGACGGGCGAAGATGCGATTGCGATCTTTCAAAGCACTCCAGCAGATGTCGTACTGATCGACATCATGCTTCCAGGCATCGATGGTTTTGAACTGTGTCGAACAATTCGAAAATTGAGTGATGTCCCAATCGTCATGGTCACTGCACGCATCGACACTCATGACGTTGTTGCCGGACTCGAGGCTGGCGCAGACGATTACCTCACCAAACCTTTTGCACCTAAAGAACTTTCTGCCCGCATTCGAGCGCTGCTCCGACGAGTTCGCCCATCTGCACCTGGTCATTCAAAACTTGTATTCGGAAATCTTGAGATCATCCCCGACGAGGGCAAGGTAACTCTTGGCGGCAAAGATGTGCCGCTGACCAAAACCGAGTTTCGATTGCTGTGCGAATTAGCCCACGATCCAAATGGCGTGTTTAGCCGAGAAGTATTGCTCGACAAAGTTTGGGGTCATGGGTATTTCGGTGATGGACGATTGGTCGATGTTCACATTCGTCGTCTGCGAATGAAAGTTGAAGTAGATCCAGCCGAACCAACACATGTAGTGACAGTTCGTGGTCTCGGCTATCGCTTGCAGTCGTGATCCCCGCCCCCCAACCGCCGCGACCGCCGCGCTACCGGCGCACACGAGCCCGCCGAATAATTCGCAACACGGCTCGAGCACTTTTGCCTCGCCGAATTGGGTTGCGCCATCGCATTCTCATTTCATTTGGCGCTGGCGCAATGATTCTCTCAGGCGTACTGGCCATCACAACTTACGGTTTCACGCGCAGCAGTTTTGTTCAACAACGCGAGACTGCTGAAATCAATCAAGCGTTTGCAAATGCCAAACGAGTGCAGACCGACCTACTCGCCAACTCCGCCGACGTAATTGGCGCACTCGAGCAGTTTGGTTCTGCACAACGACTGCTCTTCAGTAATGGAGTTTGGACAAGCAACTCCAAAGGTTTTACTCAGGCCGATATTCCGACAGCGCTGAAAACTCGAGTAGTCACCAATCTCAAGGCTGCCAACATGATCATCGATCACGGCACAAACGCAGCGCTCATAGTCGGTATTCCGCTCGAGAAAGCTCATGCCTTTTATTTCGAACTTGAAAGTCTTCGTGAAACTCAAGATGCGTTGCGCAGTGTTTTCATTGCACTCATGCTTTCGGGGGCCATCGCCACCGCCGTCGGTATCGGCCTCGGACTCCTTGTATCGGGACGCACGGTGCGCCCACTTGTACAAGCTGCCCAAGCAGCAAGCGCAATTGCTGAGGGACGATTCGATACCAGACTAGAAACCACACAAGACCGCGATCTGGAGATGCTCACTACCGCATTCAACGACATGGTTGCCACGCTCCAGACTCGGGTCGAACGCGATGCGCGATTTACATCCGATGTCAGTCATGAATTGAGATCGCCACTCATGACACTCGCTGCTTCTGCTCAAGTCATGCATTCACGTCGCGATGAGCTACCCGAACGATCACAAGCTGCTCTTGACTTACTGATTGGTGATGTCACTCGTTTTCAAGGCCTTGTTGAAGACTTACTAGAAATATCGCGATTCGATGCAGGCGCAATTCGACTCATCAACGAACCACTTGCGCTGCTCGAATTTGTTCGCCAGGCAATTGCAGTCAGTTCGCTGCCCCGCACCGATGTCATCTTTGCTGCAGGAACCGATCAGATACTGGTGCAAGGTGACAAACGCCGACTCGCCCGCGTATTTGCCAACCTGATCGACAACGCGCGCATTCATAGCGGCGGCAAACCGAAGATCATCATTCAGTTCGCCGACGACGATCCAACCAAGTCGCGTGTGTGGGTGATCGTTGAAGATGATGGAAGTGGATTGATCGACGGAGAAGAGGAAAAGATCTTCGAACGCTTTTCTCGCGGCGGCTCTGCTGGGCAACGTGCAGGTTCTGAAGGAGCAGGACTCGGTCTCGCTCTTGCGGCCGAACATATTGCGCTGCACTCAGGAAGTATCTGGGCCGAAAATAGGCGTGACGGCATTCGGGGTGCACGATTCATTGTTGACCTGGATGTCTTCATACAAGCCCAGCCAGTTGATGCTGCACAATTGAGCACAGAGGCAAGCTCATGAAATTGCGCATCAAACTCGCTCTCGGCGTCATCTGTATTGTTGCAACGATGCTTTCGTCCTGCGGTGTTCACGCCGATCGATTTCCTCGCGATATTGATCCATCGCGTCAAACTGAGTTGAACGGCAAGTAGTCCAATGAGCGTTGTCATCGCTATTGACGCTGGTACTACCGGCGTTCGCTCGCGCGCGATATTTACCGATGGGCGCGCATCTGTCTCGAGCTACCGCGAATTTCCACAATATTTTCCGCAACCGGGTTGGGTTGAACACGACGCACTCGAAATTTTGTCTGCAGTTCGCCAAACGCTGAGCGACGTTATTGCCCAACTTGCCACTCTGCCCGACGCCAAAATCATCACGATCGGAATCACCAATCAGCGCGAAACCGTAGTGGCATGGGACAAATCAACCGGAGTGCCTTTTGGTCGAGCAATAGTTTGGCAAGACCGTCGAACTGCCGACAGGTGCACCGAGCTACTACCAATGCTCTCAACAGTTCGCACGACGACAGGTCTCGTCCTCGATCCATATTTTTCTGGCTCCAAGGTGCAATGGATGATCAAGAGCGGTCAGGCTCCACGATCGACCGACCTTGCAGTTGGCACCATCGACTCGTGGATTATTTGGAATCTCACCGGCGCACAATCTTTTGTCACCGACCCTTCGAATGCAAGTCGCACCATGTTGTTCGACATCAACAACATGCACTGGAGCGAGCAACTGTGCAATACCTTCGACGTGCCGCTCTCCTCACTGCCAACTGTTGTTCCATCCAGCGGTAGATGTGGCGTAACACAACGCTTCACGAATTCAGACAACACAGCCGATGTCAATATTCCCGGCGGAATACCTATTTCGGGAATTGCAGGAGATCAACAAGCAGCGCTGTTCGGTCAGGCATGTTTCGATGTCGGCAGTAGCAAGAACACGTATGGCACGGGCAGTTTCGTTCTCATGAATATCGGAACCACCTGTCCGCCCCCAACCGATGGCATGCTCACCACCGTTGCGTGGGATCTTGGGTCGGGCAAGCCAACGTATGCACTCGAAGGTTCCATCTTTGTAACAGGAAGTGCAATCCAATGGCTTCGCGACGGACTCAACATCATCGATAATGCAGCACAAGTGGGGCCTCTTGCGGCATCGGTTGCAGACAGTGGTGGAGTTGTTGTTGTGCCTGCGTTTACCGGTCTTGGCAGTCCGTGGTGGGATCCGCATGCACGCGGAATCATCTGCGGCATTACCCGCGGCACCAGCCGTGCGCATATCGCTCGTGCTGTTGTCCAGTCGATCACATTTCAAACTCGCGACGTGGTTGAGGCGATGGTCCGCGCGACCGGAGTTCCTCTTGCCGATATGAGAGTCGATGGTGGCGCAGCAGTAATGGACATGATGTTGCAGATGCAAGCCGACCAACTTGGAGTCACCGTAGTTCGACCAAAAGATTTAGAAACGACAGCTCTCGGTGCTGCATACTTGGCCGGTTTGGCCGAAGGAGTCTGGCCAACGCTTGCGTCAATCACCGAGTCGTGGCACCTCGACCGCACATTTACGCCAGAACCAAGTGCAACATCCGCGAGCGAATATTCGCAATGGAGTCGCGCTATTCAACGCAGTCTTAATTGGACAGCAAACTCTCACTAATTCGTTGCGAGATTCGCTCGGCCATCATCACAACAGGCAGATGCGTATTGCTGGTTGGCAAATCAGGAAAAATTGAAGCATCACACACCCACACACCGCTGTAGCCGATCACTTTGCCACTTGTGTCTACTACCGCGTCGTCATCTGTGACCGCACCCATCTTGCTCGAGCATCCAATATGCGAGTACGACCCAACGTTGTTGAGTAGCCATTCCTGCATGTTTTCGGAAGTCGGTTCAATGCTCACCGAGTTGGCAATGGCATCAAATGATCCTCTCTCCACCATGGTTGCGAGCATTGACGTTGCTTCTGTCATCACACACATATCGCGCTCGTCGCTCAGTAGGTTGAGATCGACATTCGCGCCAGTGATGCTGCCAGTCGAGTGCACGCGCATTACTGCTGCAAACATTGCCCCGTGCATGTTGTCGTTTGCAGTTGTGTGATTGAGAGGCAAGAGGTGGATGTCGCCCTTATCGGTTTGACTACTTTCATGGTTCTTGCCAGTAGACGTTGATGAGGTTCGCAATAACGCAGAAATAGCGAATTGCGCTTCACTTGGCTCCTTCAATGCAAGAGTAAATGCAACTGCCGGATGATCCTTTACTCCTTGACCAATTCCACTTCGCTGAATCTTGGTATGCAACAAAATCTGCGGTGTCGCGATTGCCCCAGCACACACCACCACCGCATCGGCATCGATATCGCTTCCGTCTGCCAGGTGCACACCCACTGCGACATTTCCGTGCAAATTCAATCGAACAACTGCCGAGTTGCCACGAATTTTTAAGTTAGTTCGTGATCTCGCTGGCTCAAGATAGACGTCATTTACCGAGGCACGCCTGCCATCAACACATGTCAGCGACACTGCTCCAACTCCACGACCCGCTAGTGGCGCTGTACTCAGATCGTCGCGCCTTTCAAATCCCAAATCAGTTGCGGCTTCCACAAGCGCACGGTCCACATTTCCCCATTCACTCGGAAGCGTGGTGCGCAGTGGTATCGAAAGATTTGCAAACACAGGAGCAACGTCTCGCCATGACCATCCGTCACAACCCAAGTCACGCTCCCACCTGTCGTAGTCACTCGCCATCCCCCACATACCAACCATTGCGTTGACCGATGAGCTTCCACCCGTACCCGTACCCCGCACATAGTCACTCAGATCCTGGCTGGCAGTTCGGCGAACTGGAATGCGCAAATTACGGTTTGCAACTTCAAGGGCGTCGACAAAATTGGTGCTTCCGATTCCATCCACCTCGAAGGCGGCTGCAACGTCTGGTCCAGATTCCAACAACAGCACATCAAGATCTTTGTTTTGCGACAAGCGCGATGCGATTACCGCTCCGGCCGATCCAGCACCAACGACCACAACTCTGCGTTGTTGAGTCTTGCGTTTGTCTTGGCCGAGTAATGCCATGCGTATATTCATAGCCGCTGAATAAACAACAGATCGCGTTTGCGTTTAATCAATATTTGTTGCGACTGGCAAACCTTGTAGATGCGCGTGATCGTTGTAGCGCAATAGCGCCCAATGGTCGGCACGGATTTCGACGAACTCGGTCAGTGAGCAGTTCTTGGTGCGCATCTCAAACGCTCCAGTTTGCGGCGTCTTCAGGTGTCGCCGAATCACCGCGTCCACCACACCGCCGTGGCACGCTACGACAATTGTCTTTTCGTAGTGCTCTTTCACAACCTTGTCGAAAGCAGCAGCCACTCGCGAATGGAACTGTGCGATCGTCTCGCCGCCCGGAAAAAATACTGCGTTTGGATCTCCGCCCCAGTTTGGCTTCCCATGCTTAGCCATGAAGTCCACATACGTCATTCCGTCGCACTGCGGACCGGGATCATGTTCGCCAAAGCCAGGCTCAACATTGATCTCGAGTCCATTAAATGCAGGCGCAATAATCTGTGCAGTTTCAAGCGCACGTGGGTATGCACTCGAATACAACACATCGGGAACAATTTCTTTGGTTAACGAAAGACGTTCGCGCAACGCAGCTGCTTGCAGCTCACCCAAAGGAGACAATCCCGTGCACGATCTCGGCCCACCCAGCACCCGATTTACCGTGACTACTGATTCGCCATGGCGAACCAAAATAATTCTCGTCAAACTCACGCCAGTTTTTCAACGAACGCTTCAAGTTGCCGCAGATTGCGACACTCGTACACGCCCTCCGTAAAATTACCGTACTCTCCAACAATCGAGTCGCCAGTATTCCAGTAACTTCTCGGCTCTGGGTTGAGCCAATACACGTGGCGCCCACGCTTCTGCATTTCCTTGATCACCCAAGCAGACGACGCGTGATAGTTATTGCGGGCGTCACCCAATAGCAAAATCGTGGTCTTCGGATTGATGTCTTTCCCATAACGCTCCCAGAAAACTTCAAACGCATGGCCGTAATCACTGTGCCCATCAACCCACACCACGTCAGCTTCGGTGTTCACCCGGTGAATCGCGTCGCTGATGTCAACATTCGATTTGAAGTAGTCAGTCACTTCGTCAATTCCGTCAATGAACACGAATGAGCGCACTTTGGAAAACTGTCCCTGAATCGCATAGACCAACATCAAGGTAAATCGAGCGAATGCCGCAACGCTGCCAGAGATATCGGCAACAACCATCAGTTCGGGCTTGGATGGACGTGGATACTTAAACTTTGGATCAGCGGGAACTCCCCCATAACTCAGTGAGCTCCGAACTGTTGCGCGAAAATCGAGCGGACCGCGTCGACCATGTCGGCGTTTGCGTGCCAGTTTTGCGGCCAACTTGCGAGTAAGCGGCTGCAACGCCTTTTTCAAACTCTGCATTTCTTCTTTGTTGGCATGCATGAATTCGACATCTTCTGGCAGTGGTTTACGCAGAGTCTTAGCCATCGCCTCAGCACCACGGTCGGCCACGAGTCGTCTGCGAATTTCTGCTTCAACCTCTTGCTTAAACTGCTCGATCCTGCTCTCAAACTCATCTTTTTCGAGACGCTCTTCTAGTTTTGTCAGATCCTGAGCTGCCTGATCACGGTTTGCTTCCATCAGTTTGTCGAGCATGTTGTCAAGATCAAGGTTGCGCAGCGTTCGATACAAGTAATACGTTCCACCTACGGGACGACCGGGTTCCATTCCAGCAAATCGCTGCACAGACTGGCGTGCAAGTGCTCGCATCATTGCCTGATCGCCGTTCATCAACGCCTGCATCAACATCTGCGCAATTTCTTCAGGCGTGAGCGAATCCATGCCGCCACCGCTTCCGGCAGCACCTTCACCCTGTTGTTGCATCTCTTGTTCTTCGCGCCACAACTCTGCTTCGGCGTCAGTCATCTCGCCAGCAATTTGGTGTTCTGGTCCGCGCAGCGAGAAGTACACCTCAAAGATGGTTTCAAATGCGCGCCAGTGCGAATTGCTCTTTACAAGAGTTGCGGCCAATGCATATTTAAATGCCTGGCGATCCTCAATAGGAATCTCCTTGACGGCTTCCATCGCATCTAGGTTTTCCGTCAGGCTGACAGGCAAACCAGCTTTTCGTAACTCAGCAATGAAACCCGACATTAAATCGAGCACGGTCATGTTGTTTTGCCTTACTTGTCGACCGACAGTTCCTTGGCTGCCTTCGTGATGTCGGTCTGATATTTGAGCAAGATGTGCAAAGTGTCTTTCACTTCTTGAGCGTCGATATCTTCGATGCCCATCAGCATCAATGTGCGTGCCCAGTCCAGGGTCTCGCTCACTGATGGGGCCTTCTTCAAATCGAGCTGACGAATGCTGCGAACAATTCGAGCAATCTGGTCGGCCAAGTTCTGAGTGATATCTGGAACCTTTGTGAGCACAATTTCTTTTTCGCGCTCCATGTCTGGATAATCGATGTGCAAGAACAAACAACGTCGCTTCAAAGCTTCCGACAATTCGCGAGTATTGTTGGATGTCAAAAACACCATCGGAATTTGCTTTGCCGTAATGGTGCCCAACTCCGGAATTGAGACTTGATACTCGGAAAGAATTTCAAGGAGCAAAGCCTCTGTCTCGATTTCGACACGATCCACTTCGTCGATCAACAGCACCACAGGGTCTGGGCTACTAATTGCCTCGAGCAATGGACGAGTCAACAAAAACTCTTCACTAAAGATGTCATCTTGCACCTGTGACCACGAGTCGCTGTTTTTGTCAGCCTGGATGCGGAGCAATTGTTTTTTGTAGTTCCACTCGTAGAGAGCCTTCGATTCATCCAAGCCTTCGTAGCACTGCAAGCGAATGAGTCGCGCATTCAACATCTCAGCAACGCTCTTCGCCAATTGGGTTTTTCCCGTTCCGGCTGGCCCTTCAACCAAAATTGGCTTGCCCAATCGCTGTGCAAGAAATACCACGCCAGCAATGCCATCATCTGACAAATAGTGGACCTTTTTTAGTCCTTCGCGGACTTGTTCAACTGATTCAAATCGATTTTCCATTTGAGCAACCCTAGCGTTTGGTCGCTTCCTCGTTCCTGCCAGACGATCTACGATGAATACACATGCCTGGCCTTGGTCGATCCAATCTCGTTGTTGCTACTGGCACAGCCCTCTCTCGCATCACTGGTCTCGCCCGAATCATCGTTTTTGGGGTAATCATCGGCCAGACAGCACTCGCCGATGCGTTTGATGCTGCCAACAATGCACCAAACTCGATTTACGAGTTATTGATCGGCGGCTTGCTCGCAGCCAGCCTTGTGCCGTTGTTCACTTCGTTGCTCAGCAGTAATCCACAAACGCCCGAGTCGCAGCACGGTACCGATGCCATCATCAGTGTCTCACTTGTCTTACTTGGTGTAATCACCCTCGTTGCAATCGTTTCATCACCTGCAATCTTCCATCTGTTTTCAATTCACCCGGCGGCAGGCGTCGATGCGGAAGTCTTTCGCAGTGCCGGCACGGCACTCACACGCATCTTTGTTGTACAAATATTTTTCTACGGCGTAAGCGCACTGTGTTCTGCATTACTCAATGCACGTCGACGTTTCTTTGCAGCCGCGTGGTCGCCAGCAGCAGCCAACGTCATCGCCATCTTTTTCCTCCTATCAATTCGTTCTGATTCGCAGCCAAATATCGCCGACGTTCTCGGCGGATCGACATTGATGTGGCGACTGGGTCTCAGCACAACAATTGGCATTGCAGTCATGGCCCTCATTCAAGTTGTTGCAGTGCGCCGCAGCGGCATCGCATTTCGATTCAGTCCACAGTTCTCTCACCCTGCAGTACGCAAATTGATTCAGCTTTCTTTGTGGACTTTTGGCTACGTTGTCGCCAACCAAGTCGCCTTGGTCGTGATCAAAAATCTCGCGTCCCCTGGTAGCGGACTTGTCGATGCCTACTCCAAAGCATTTATTTTGTTTCAGCTTCCGCATGGCCTCCTTGCCGTATCTATTGCAACTACATTTCTTCCCGATCTAGCGCGACTTGCCACCGCCAACGACCACACGGCATTCGCAGATCGCATGAGCCGCGGCATCACACTCACAGCACTTTTCACCATCCCCGCTTCATTTGGTTTATTCGTTCTTTCCAAACCCATCATCGGACTCGTATTGCAGCACGGTAATTTCTCATCTGAAGCCACAATCAATACCGCGAGAGCACTCAGTGGACTCGCGCTCGGTCTCACGGGTTTTTCTGTATACCTGTTTGTCTTGCGCGGTTTCTACGCCCAGCACAACACTCGCACTCCATTTTTTATCAACCTCATAGAGAACGCAATCAACATCGTTCTCGCCATTGTGCTCGTTGACCGCTTTGATGTACTCGGTCTTGGCATTGCTTTTTCTGTTGCTTATGTCATCAGCGCAGTCATTGCAGTAATGACTCTTGCGTCAACGAACCAAACGCTTCAACTTGGCCAACTCGCCAAAGATGTAGTGCGCATCACCGCAGCCGGCATCATCATGGCAATCGCTGTGAAGCTCAGTTGTGATGCTGTTGGCTCTAGCGCCGGGATTGGCGCACTTTCCCGAGTGCTCACCGGCATCACCATTGGTGGCGCCACGTACATTGCAGCGCTCGCGCTCTTGGGCGAGCCGCACTTGCGCAATTATTGGTCGACGAGAACTACCAAGTCGTCGCGGTGAACAAGTTCGGCAACAACGCCATCGGGTAGCTCGGCGCTTTTGCGACCTGCCGCGGCGCTCGCGTGCACCGCGCTCACACTCACCATGCCTCGTGCAAACACCGCACCGCTCATGTCTTGAATTTCCACGGTGTCGCCTTCCGAAAAATCGCCGTGCACTTCTGCAACGCCTGCATGCAATAACGACGTGTTGCGCTCTATCAGCGCTTGTTTCGCACCAGCATCAACAACAATCACGCCACTTTGTTGAGCAGCAAATGCAATCCATAACTTGCGGGCTGAAAGGTTGCGATTGTGTGGCAAAAATTGTGTTCCTGCGCCTGGTGTTTGAGCAAGCGCGTGCACCACAACATCGGTCTTTGTGGCATCAGCGATCACTGTTCGAACACCCGACCACGACGCAATGCGAGCAGCCGACAACTTGGACGACATGCCCCCGCTTCCACGCGCAGTGCTACTTGCACTCGCTCGCACCGAAAGTAGTGGGTCATCTGCAGCAACTTGCTCTATGAACGTTGCCGATGCATCGATACTTGGGTCTGCAGTAAACAAACCAGCAATGTCGGTCAGCAACACCAACACGTCGGCGTTCACGCTGTGCGCCACCAAAGCAGCAATGCGGTCGTTGTCGCCAAAACGAATTTCATCACTGGCAATCGCATCGTTTTCATTAATAATCGGCACGCAACCCAACTCCAGCAAACGAACAAGCGTCTGTCGTGCATGCAGGTATTGAGTGCGGTCGATGAAATCGTTTGGCACCAACAACACCTGAGCGCCAACTAAGCCGTGCACGGCAAGATGCTCGTTGTATTTGTTCATCAACTGACTTTGCCCAACTGCGGCAAGAGCCTGCAGCGTTTGCGTGTCGGTTGGGCGTTGAGTCAAACCCAATGCGCCTACTCCACCCGCTATCGCCCCGGATGTAACGACAATTACTTCGTTTCCTTCGCTGCGAACGCGCGCCACCTGCTCGCACAATGCACGAATTGCTTCGCTCTTGATCGAGCCATGTTCATCAGTTACTGATGATGTTCCAATTTTTACAACGATTCGCATCTCTACGTCTCCGGTGTGTACTCAAAACTAAAAGCCCCAATATGCACAACTGCCCCGTCGCTTGCGCCCGCTCGCGACAAGAGACGCGCAACACCAAGTCGCTTGAGTCGTTCATCAATGTAGTTCAGTGCGTCAGGCGTCGTCACGTCACTCAATGCAACCGAACGCTCGACATCACGGCCAATCAACCTAAATTCGTTGTCGCCCATGCGCTCAATATGCGTGCCTTCTGGCTCTGGACGAATGACTACTGAAGATTCTTGCGAAGGCACAAGTGTGCGTGCACGCTGCACCAGCTCTGCAAGCGCTCCCAAAATTGGTCGCACCCCATCTCCGGTCACAGCCGACATCCGTTGGCCCTTCCAAGCGAGCATCACTTCTTCGGTCGCAGCATCTGTTTTGGTACCGACAACGATGCGAGGTCGCTCGAGCAATTCAGGCTGATATGCCTGCAACTCTTGCAACAAGATTCGCTCTTGCTCATCTGCAGACACTTCGTCCATCGGCGCAAGATCTACAAGCACACACAACACTCGAGCACGCTCAATGTGTCGCAAAAACTGATGCCCAAGTCCGCGTCCTTCGCTTGCGCCTTCGATAATTCCTGGAATGTCAGCAATGATGAATTCGCTCGACCCACCCATGCGCACAACTCCGAGGTGTGGCTCAAGCGTGGTAAATGGATAGTTGGCAATTTTTGGTTTTGCTGCACTGACCGAACTAATAAATGTTGATTTGCCAGCGTTTGGAAAACCAACAAGCGCTACGTCGGCCATCAGTTTGAGTTCAAGTTTCAACCAGCGGTCTTTACCGTGCTCGCCTTGCTCGGCAAATTTTGGTGCTCGCCTACGGTTCGACAAAAAGCGTGCGTTCCCGCGTCCACCCTGGCCACCTTTTGCAGATTGCCAGCGAGTACCGTTCACTGCCAGGTCGGCCAGAATCTCACCCGTGTACATGTCGCGCACAACGGTGCCTTCAGGAACCTTGATGATCATGTCTTCGCCACGGCGACCGTGCAAGTCCTTGCCCATTCCATGGACGCCATCGCCCGCCCGTCTGTGGGGGTGATCACGAAAAGCCAACAACGAAGCAACGTTGTGATCGGCAACTAGCCAGACCGAACCGCCGTCGCCACCGTCACCACCGTTTGGGCCGCCAAATGCAACAGGGCCTTCGCGCCTGAAACTGACGCAGCCTGCACCACCGTCGCCACCGCGGACGTTTAATTGGGCTTCATCGACAAAGGCACTCATAGGGGCTTTCAATCCTACTAGTACACCCTCCACGTATCGTGTAGATATATGACATCCGAACCAATTTCGCGCAGCGTCGCATGGGCTCAGACAATGGACGGCTTTGCATCAGACGATCAGATTCGTTTTGCTCACAAAGACTCGTGGTCTGGCCCCGGTGCTCGGCAAATCATTGATCGTGCCGAGCGTGAGTCACGCGAAGACTCTGCTCTTGCCCCACTTGCCACTCGCGCATTTGGTGCTGGCAATCGTGCCATTGCCCAAGAAGCAGACCCATTTCGCACGTGTTTCGAGCGCGACCGAGACCGCATATTGCATGCATCAGCTTTCCGACGTCTCGCTGGCAAAACACAGGTGTTTGTGTTTCCACAAGATCATCAACGCACTCGTCTCACTCACGCACTCGAAGTTGCCCAAGTTGCAACATCGGTTGCACGCGCGCTGGCACTCAACGTCGCTCTCACCGAAGCGATTGCGCTCGGCCATGATTGCGGCCATGGACCGGGTGGTCACGCTTCCGAAGACGCCTTAAGTCCATTTGTTCCTCAGGGTTTTGATCACGCCGTTTGGGGTGCCGACGTGACTCTTGTGCCACTCAATTTGTGTGTCGAAACTCTCGACGGAATTCGCAATCACTCGTGGTCGCGCCCGGCACCGATGACACCAGAAGGCGAAGTTGTCTCGTGGGCCGATCGCATTGCATACGTGTGTCACGACTTTGAAGATGCCGCAGCGACCGGCATTGTCACCTTCGACCAACTACCTGAACAAGTGCGCACACATTGCGGCACTGCTCGCTCACAACAACTTCGATCATTTATCTCTTCAATGATCGCCGCGACTGCTGCAACTGGCCGTATCGGTATGGAGCCAGCTCAGGCCGACGCTCTTGCAGAGTTTCGTCGCTTTAACTACGACAACATTTACATGCGTGACGCCTCGCGCAACCAAGCAAAATCAGTGATTGATCTACTGCAAGCACTTGTCGAGCATTACGCCAGTCATCCGCATTTGATGCTCACCGAGAATGATCAAGATGCAAGCCTTGCCACTCACATTGCACCCGCACATTCAACCGAAGCATTGCACAACGCAGTTGCATATGTTGGCGGCATGACAGACAGGTTTGCATGCCGACAAGGCACAGCACTACTGGGTTGGGATGCGAGCAGACTCCCTCAGGGAATCGATACGAATTAAATGTTTGGAATGACGTCGACGACCTTGCGGCCACGACGCTCACCAAACTTGACACTGCCGTGCGAAAGCGCAAACAGCGTGTCGTCTTTGCCAATGCCCACGTTGTTGCCTGGGTGCACTTTTGTGCCGCGTTGACGAATCAAAATTGTTCCTGCTGTGATCTTTGTGCCGTCAAATACTTTGACGCCGAGTCGTTGCGCGTTCGAATCGCGACCGTTGCGGGTTGAACCGCCACCCTTGGTTTTCGACATGAGAATTAGC
>WLPO01000024.1 GCA_009698745.1 Actinomycetota bacterium | reverse complement strand
GATGTACTTCTAAACCGACCGGACCAAACCGTCCAACCAAGTCCGAAGACTTCATTGCGGCAAGATCGCCGAGACAACTCAAACCAAGTCGGTTCAACAACGACACCACATCACGATCAATTTCGGCAAAGTCAGCAAGTACCGACACAGGCAATTGCGCCAAGCACCGTGCGCTTTCACCAGGATCAACTACTACATATCGACCAGCTGCAGCATGCGCAGCAACAAGTGCGGTCAATCGTCCGTCTGCAATGCCAACCCCAAACACAATCGGACGACCATCAGCCAAAAGTGCAAGTGCATCATGGGTAATGCCGTGCAAACGTTGTGCCAATACTTCATCGCCACCCACGTATCTCGATGGTCCACGTGTAGCCAACAAAATCACACCGGGCGTGCTCACTTCTACGAGCGGAACAAGTTCGCTTACTGCTCGCACCACCGACTCAAACATCAACCTGTCGCGTTCGGGGTTGTTAGCAGCAATGTGCAGTTCGGGACACACGGCTTGCGCCTCACGTCGACGCATACCTATTTGCACACCCTGATTGGCGGCATACGCAGTGCGTGCCACAACGCGTTGCGCTTGCAGCACAGCCACTGCGTCAAACCATTGCTTGCGCGAATTCAGCTCACACTGTGCGGCAACTGCCTGCCAGTCGGTGCACGAAATAACAGCAACGCGTGTTGCAATCTGCTCATCCATTGCTAGCCAACATGCTGCAACACGTGTTGCGTTGTTCGTGGCACACGCCTGCCACTCACAGTCACGTCTATGAGTCGACCCTGCACGTAACCGGCACCATGCTCAATGCCGTCCCATTTTGTAGTCACAGTGTGTAGCACCACGTCTGGCTGAAACACCGAGCGCAAAGTTGTGTGGCGCGG
The DNA here is from genome assembly GCA_009698745.1 of Actinomycetota bacterium. Classification (GTDB taxonomy): domain Bacteria; phylum Actinomycetota; class Acidimicrobiia; order Acidimicrobiales; family Ilumatobacteraceae; genus UBA3006. The sequence continues at coordinate 18,035 of WLPO01000024.1, read as the reverse complement.
TGTTTCTACCAACACAAGCACATTGCGCCGAGCCTGAATGCGGGTTTGAATACGTCGTGCATCAGACTCACTCACAGCTCGTGGCACTTCAAGCATCACCACATCAAATCCATCGGCAACAGCAGCCACTGTGCTTGTCCAATCTTTTTTGTTGGCGGTTGGTGTCACCAACACTGTGCGCTGCAACGCCACACCTTGCTCACATGCCGACATCAATCCAAAGTCGCACACACCAACGATGGCCAACCATGAACCGGCTTGTGTTGCAGCACTCACCGCCAACAGCGCTGTCGACATTGCGGCATCACCACTGCACAACACGGTGCGACCCCGCACCAACGCGCCATCGGGAATTATTGGTTGCAGAGCCTTTGCAACGGGCAGCGAGTCGGACATGCCATCACTGTAGCGAACATATGTTCGTAGTTATTTAGCGGCTATTTGGCGGCTATCCGTCGTATTTAGTTGCGAATCGCGTGCTGTTGGAGCAACGGCAACAGCTTGCGCGGGCAACCAGCCCAATAATCGGCACCGAGATTTTCGGCGTGCTCCGAGTCAAGCACTGCAGCACCCCCGGCGAAGCACAAAATTGATTTATTTGACGCTTTCTTGATACTAGAAATTGTTTTGCTCAATGCAGGAAGAGTTTCTGACATTGTCGATGCAATACACACAGCAACAACATCAAAAATCTGTACCGCTGCAGAAGCAAAGGATTCAGGTGGAACATCTCCACCGAGATTGTCGACCTTCCATCCCTCCATACTGATCAGGTCGCCAAGCAGTTGATACCCCAATACGTGATGTTCGCCTATTGGCGAACCAATCAACACGGTTCCTTTATGCACGCCGCGCTTCGAAAAACGTGCGCCAATTTGTGCCGCCGACCGACTCGCGATGCCTGATGCGCGATGCTCAACAAACACATCAATTTCTCCCGCAGACCACTTCATCCCAATTGCATTCATTGCCGGCACCAGCACATCGAGGTACACAAAATACAAGTCATTGCCAGAGCGCAAAACCGACTCCATCAACTTCACCACGCCACGCTCATTGCCCTCAATCAGCAATGCCAGCATTCGCTCAGACCATGGTGCCGCCTTTTTGCCACCTTCATTGGGCGAAACCGCTCGTCCAGCCCCACGCTTAAAATCGCGCACGTCGCTTGCCTGCACAACCCACCCATGCCCCTGTTTAGTGGCCGGCAAATGACCTTCATGAACATACCGATACACGGTCATGTAGTGAACGCCAAGCATTTCTGCTACTTCATGAAGAGTCAGATTTTTGTTGCCCACGCGTAGGGATCAACCTAGTGCAAAATTCGACGAGTGGCTAGTGCCACCCGCAAGATCAACCTTTGTTGGCTTTTGCCTTTGCAAGTGCTGCCTGGCTCCGTACCAGAAGCAGTACCGGGATCTTGCTTGCCGCCGCTGACAACGATGTGCCACTTGCGTCATTCGTTGACTGAGGTGCAGGCTCGGCGCTCTTTGGCACCATTGCCAACAGCTCTTCGGTCGACTTTGGCGCCATGCCAGGCTTCCAGTATTGGTACAGATCTTCAACAACTTTTGCCAACCCATCGTTGCTAGCACCATCAGCCACGTCCACAGTGATCACGTTTGAATACACATGAACTGCGCTCACTTTGCCTGTTGCAAATAAGCGCTGTGCAAGCACATCGGATGGCTTGACACCCGTAGCGGCCGAGATACTTGAGTAGCGCTCATGACCTTGACCCGTGAGCGAACGGTTGATTTCAAACCGAACTCGTCCTGGTGTTGCTGAAGGCTTTTGAACTACTGCTACAGGTTGGCCCATGGGCTAGAGACTAGTTGACTCGCCTTCGCCCAAACCATATTGCGGCAACTATCTTGGGAAGTATGACATCTAGCCCTATTTCCGTAGAAGAGTACGCAGCGTCGGCACGCAAGTTTCTTGAGGCCAACGCAGAGCGCAAACAGGTCAAGACCAAGTTCACATGGGGTGAAGGCACCGACAATGTTTCGATGTTCGAAGAGCGCAGCCGTGAAGCCGAAGCAGAAATGCTCGCCAAGGCAAAAGATTGGCAATCAAAACGTTTTGATGCAGGCTTTGCGTGGATCACTGGGCCAACAGAGTTTGGCGGCGCAGGTTTAACACCTGTGCATGAGCGCGCATACAACGCAGTCGAGCGCGAATATCGCACTGCGCCACTTGGTGCGTTTCAAATTGGTCTCGGAATGGTTGCGCCAACAATTTTGGCCCATGCGTCCGAAAGCGCGAAGGCCAAATATCTCAAAGCAATGTGGCGCGCAGACATCGTTGGTTGCCAATTGTTTTCAGAGCCGGGCGCGGGCAGCGACTTGGCTTCACTGCAAGCAAAAGCCGAGCGCGATGGCGACGAGTGGCGCATCACTGGTCAAAAAGTTTGGACATCTGGTGCGCAGTTTTCGGATATCGGCGAGATCATTTGCCGCACCGATGCATCGTTGCCAAAACACAAAGGTCTCACTGGATTCATCGTCGACATGCATGCACCTGGCGTCGAGATCCGACCGCTGCGTCAGATGACAGGCGGTGCAAGTTTCAATGAAGTGTTCTTCAACGAAGTGCGCGTGCCCGACGACCACCGCCTCGGCGATGTCAACAACGGTTGGAACGTCGCACTCACCACGCTCATGAACGAGCGAGCATCAATTGGCTCAAGTGACTCAGGCGAGAACAACATCCACACTCGCCTCGTTGCAATGATTCGTCATTTCGAGTTAGACAAAGACCCAATCGTGCGCGACATGCTCGCCGATTTGTACATCAACCAGCGCGTTGCCGGCTTTACGAGCCAACGAGCAACTGACAAAATGCGCGCAGGCCAAATGCCTGGACCAGAAATGTCAATCGGCAAAATGGCGCTTGTTGACAACCAAAAGCGTCTCAATGATCTCGTCGCTCACATTCTTGGCGCAAAACTCGTTGTCGACACCGGCGAGTGGGGCACGTATGCATGGAGTCAGTTGTTGCTGGGTGCACCGGGAATGCGAATCGCAGGTGGCTCAGACGAAGTGATGCGCAATATCGTTGGCGAGCGCGTGCTCGGATTGCCAAAAGATGTTGGTATCGACTCCAAGTCGCCATTCCGCGACATCAAGGTCGGCACCCAAAAGGGCTAACGCGTTGGGCGCTTGAAGTTGAGCGCGGCATCAATCAAGAGTCGCGTTCCGTAGCCAGTCATACCTTTTTGCAACCAACCACTGTCGGCGTGCGACCACATTGGTCCCGCAATATCGATGTGAGCCCATGGCACGCTTCCAACAAACTCGTCCAAGAACAATGCTGCAGTAATTGCACCGGCTTCGCCACCCACATTTTTCATGTCGGCAACAACCGAGTCGAGCCCAACGCGATACTCGCGCTCAAGAGGCAACTGCCAGAGTTTTTCGTCTGTGCGAGCAGCGGATGCTGTCAACTGATCAATCCACTTTTGATTGTTGCCCAACACGCCGGCCATACCTTCGCCCAATGCACGAGCACACGCGCCAGTCAATGTTGCAATGTCGACAATTGCATCAGGCTTTTGATTTGCAGCAAGCGACAAACCATCCGCCAAAATCAAACGACCTTCGGCATCGGTGTTAAAAATTTCGACCGTCTTGCCATTGTGCATGTGCAATACATCGCCCATCGCCATCGCACTACCCGAAGGCAAGTTGTCGGTGCACATCAAATAGCCGGTCACTTGGTTTGTGCATCCAAGTGCTTTGAGCGTTGACATCGATGACAACACTGCAGCCGCGCCGCTCATGTCACCCTTCATCATTGCGTGCGAAGGGTCGGATGGCTTGAGAGAAATACCACCCGAGTCATACATCACGCCTTTGCCCACCAAGACCACGTGTGGCTTTGAGTTCTTCTTGGCGCCGCCAGCAGGCTTATAAGTCAAACGCACCATGCGTGGTGGCTCAACACTGCCGCGGTTAACGCCAATGATGCCGCCACAACCCATTGCGAGAAGCTGGTCTTTATTAAACACTTCTACTTTCAAACCTGTCTCACCCGCAATGCGCACTGCATGATTTGCAAACATCGTCGCAGTGAGATGCGCAGGTGGCATGCTCGCAAAATCGCGAGCCATGTTGGTTGCATTTGCGATCACTTGGCCGCGCTTGACGCCAGCCTTCAGTTGCGCAGCATTGGCAGTTGTGCCAACAAGAGTTACCGACGCCAACTTAGGCGCCTTTTTGTCAACAGTCTTGAGCTCGGTATAGCGATGCACGGCAAGCGAAATGCCTTCGACCACTACTTGCGCTGCCAACTTGCGATCTACGCGCGCAACACCCGCAAGCGTGGTTGCAACTGCATCAAACGAAGAAGTTGCACGACCGAAAGCTGCAGCCGACTTGCGCAATGAATCGGCGGTCACTTTCGACGACTCGCCGATACCAACCACCACCGTGACAGCACCGCGGTCGGCGGCAATCACCGATGTTTGACCAACCTTGCCCGAAAAACCAACTGCCTCAAGTGCCTTGCGCGAGAGTGAAACTTCTTTTGGCATTGGTCCATCGGTTGACACCGCGATGCCGATTGCGCTGACATTGACCGGAGTCTTGCTCGCTACTTCAAAGTTGATTGACATGATGTCTCCTTGTATGTAGTTAATTTAAAGAATTCAGATGACGTCTTTGACTGCCAACGACTCACCCTCTTGCCAACGGGCAAGTGTCCACAACAGGTCACTCAACCTATTGAGATACGGAGTCGACTGCGATGGAGGTGGAGCAGCAGCTAGAGAATGACGCTCAGCTCGGCGCGCAACTGTGCGACCAACGTCCAGCAGTGCCGACACCTTGTTTTGTCCTGGCACAACAAAATCGGTTGGTGGTGTAAATCGTTCGTCCAGCGAGTCGATCATTGTCTCCAAGTGAGTCACCATCTCGGCTGTTACCCGAGTCTTACCGTCAACCAACTTGTGACGGTTCTCTGGGAGTGTTGCGAGCTCGGCCATCAACACCCAGAGGTCTCGACATATATGCACCAACATGTCATCGAGTTCGGTGCCCTTGCCGGCCTCGGCACGCACCAAACCCAAGATCGACTGTGCTTCATCAACTGCGCCATACGCTCGAGGCAACGCAGAGTCTTTGCCTACGCGACCACCATAAAAGAGACCCGTGGTTCCATCGTCCCCTGCTCGGGTATAGACCTTTTCGCGCGCCATGATCCTTTCACGATACTTGACAACCTCAGCAACTCTGAGGTCATAGACGCCGAAATCAAATCCAACATGGCCCGTGCGATGAGAATTGCGACGCTTTGGCTGGATACCCTGAAGAGACATACCACGAGTCTTGGGAGACGATCATGACCAACTACAACCAGGTGTACATCAACGGAAAATGGGTTGCACCAAGCAGCACCGACACGATTGAGGTATGGGATTCGACCGATGAGACGGTCATGGCATCGATTCCTTCATGCACCGCAAAAGAAGTGGATCTCGCCGCCAAAGCTGCACGTGCCGCATTTGACTCGTGGTCGGCACTGGACGCGCAAGAGCGTGGCAAATACATGAGCCGCATTGGTGATGGGTTGGCTGCACGCATGGACGAGATTTCATCGGCCATTTCACGCGAGACGGGCATGACAAAGTTTTTGAGCCAGATGATTCAAGTTGGCCTTCCAATCAACTCGTTTAAGCAAGCTGCAGCAATTGCCGAAAGCTTCTCGTACTCACGTGAAGTTGGGTCATCACTTGTGGTGCGCGAGCCAATTGGTGTCGTTGGTTGCATTACGCCGTGGAACTACCCGCTACACCAGATTGCAGCCAAGGTTGCATTTGCAATGGCCGCTGGTTGCACCGTGGTGCTGAAGCCAAGCGAGATTGCACCTATTGATGCATTCATCCTTGCCGAGATCATCGACGAAATTGGTTTGCCAGCAGGCGTGTTCAACATGATCACTGGCACTGGCCCAGTTGTCGGCGAAGCAATGTCGGCTCATGCCAACATTGACATGATGTCGTTCACAGGGTCAACCCGTGCAGGACGCCGCGTGAGCCAAGTATCAGCCGAGACAATCAAGAAGGTTGCTCTCGAGTTGGGCGGCAAGTCGGCCAACATCATTTGCGCCGATCTCGACACCGAGACATTTGCAAAAGCAGTGTCGTCGGGTGTTGGCAAAGCATTTCTCAACAGCGGACAAACATGCTCGGCACTCACCCGCATGCTCGTACCAAAGGCACGCCTTGAAGAAGCAGAAGCAATTCTCACCGCAGCAGGCAATGCAGTTGTTGTGGGCGATCCGTTTGAACAGACATCACACCTCGGACCACTTGCATCGGCCGCACAACGCGACCGCGTGAACGGCTTCATTCAAAAAGGTATCGACGAAGGCGCAAAAGTTCTTGTCGGTGGTGTTGGCGTGCCAGAAGGCGTGTCAAAGGGCTACTACGTCAAGCCAACAATTTTCTCGAACGTGACAACGTCAATGACGATCGCCCAAGAAGAAATCTTTGGACCAGTCTTGAGCGTCATTGCATACAACGACGAAGAAGATGCAATTCGTATTGCCAACGACACGGTGTACGGCTTGGCCGGCGGCGTGTGGGCTGCCGACAAAGATCATGCAATCGCAATTGCGCGTCGCATGCGCACAGGCCAGGTTGAAGTCAACGGTGGCGCATATAACGCCAATGCACCGTTTGGCGGATACAAGCAGTCTGGTGTTGGTCGCGAATACGGTGACTACGGCTTCGAGGAATTCCTCGAGATCAAGAGCATGCAGCTCTAATTTGCTGGCTAACTAGCTTTAGCTCACAATTTGAGAGGTTTGCCAGGCGCTTGCCAAGGCCGCATATCGTCCATTTTTGGCAATGAGTTCGGCATGCGTGCCGTACTCGGCCACCTGCGCTGCGTCAATTACAGCAATGTGATCGGCGCGTTGCACAGTCGACAAACGGTGAGCAACAACGATGACGGTGCGACCACTCATGAGGCGTTCGAGGGCACGCTCTACTTCGGCTTCGGTACCGGGGTCGAGATTGGATGTTGCTTCGTCGAGCACTAACACCGCAGGGTCAACGAGTGCAGCTCGCGCAAGAGCAACAAGTTGGCGCTCACCTGCCGACAACCTGCTGCCGCGTTCGCGCACTTCGGTGTCGAGTCCATCAGGAAACTGTGCAAAGTGTTCGGTCGCCGAAATAGCTTCTACCGCCGCATCAATCTGAGCATCTGTTGCCGTAATTTTTGCAATGCGTAGATTGTCGCGAATTGTCCCGTTAAATAAAAAACCCTCTTGCGGCACAACCACAATGCGCTGGCGCAACGAATCCATTGTGGCCATTGTCAGGTTGATGCCACCATACGAAACGGTGCCAGACAGTGGGTCGTACATGCGGGCCATGAGTTTGGCAAGAGTCGACTTGCCGGCACCAGTTGGACCAACGAGCGCAAGTTTTTCGCCTGGCGCAACGCTGATTGACACTCCATTGAGTGCTGGGTGCTCGCCTGTTGCATACGTGAAGTTGATGTTGTCAACCTTGAGCACTCCAGACTCAGGCAATGCAATCGCTGCTGGGTGCTCATCAACTTCTGGTTTCGAATCAAGAATTGCAAACAGTTTGCTCAATGCTGCACCGGCAGACTGCACGGTGTTGTACAACTGAGACAGCTGTTGCACTGGGTCGAATAAACTCGAGATGAGCAGCGTAAAAGCAACAACGGTGCCGAGTGTGACTGCACCACGATGCACGAGCCAGCCACCAATGCCAATCATCAATGCAGATGCAAACACACCAGAGAATTCGACGAGTGCAAAATACCAAGTACTGATGCGCACGCTGCGCTCGTGACTTTCAAATAAGGCACGATTTGATTTGAAAAACTTATCTTTCGTTTCTTGCTCTTGGGCATAGGCCTGGATGACTCGCACAGTGGTGATGCCTTCTTGCAGCGCTGACAAGTTTGCACCAACACGCTCACGCACGGTGAGGTACGCCTTGTTTGAGTCACGCTGAAATTTGATCGATGCAAGAACGATGATCGGCATCACGCACATTGCAACAAGCGTCAGCTCCCAACTCAGGAGCAGCAAGACAACTACCGAAAAGCACAGCATGAGCCCGGCAGACAAAAACTGCAGCAAACCAAATTGCACAAGCTCGGCCATTGACTCAATGTCGGCAGTCATGCGCGCCACCAACACACCTGCCTTGTTTCGATCAAAGAATGCCATTGACTGACGCTGCATTTGTCGAAATACTGCAAGCCGCAAAACGCGCAAAAACATCTCACCGGTGCGGTTGACATACAAAAACAGCATCCGTCCGAAGATGTACGAGAGAGTGACGACGGCCAGATACATCACTACCGACTGGTCAAGTGCACGAGTGTTTTTAGCGCGAATACCTGCATCGATTCCGTGGCGAACGATGACGGGAGCAGCAAGTGCGCAACTCGTCGTTATCACCACACAAGCAAAACCCATATACATCGTCTTGCGGAATGGAGCGGCCATTTTGAAAACTCGCCCAATGATCGTGCGTGCTTGTGCCCTACTCAGGCGATCTTCGTCAGTGACTCCGCCTGCATGCCACATATCAGTTACCAGCCTTTTTGGGCTGGTCCATGCTGGCCAACACTTCGCGGTATCGAGTATTGGCGGCAGCAAGTTCTTCGTGGGTTCCAATTGCCGCAATTGTTCCACCATCGAGCAAGACGACTCTGTCGGCAAGTGCGATGGTGCCCGGTCTGTGTGCGATCACGATTGTTGTGCGACCGCTCATTACTGTGCGCATCGCTTCACGAATCTCGCCTTCTTTGCTCGGGTCGACTGCGCTCGTTGCATCGTCGAGCACGAGCACACGAGGGTCCGCAATGATCGCTCGTGCAATCGCAATTCGCTGTCGTTGACCACCGGAGAGAGAAAAACCTCGCTCGCCAATCACAGTTTCATAACCATTCGGCAATTCACCAATGAACTCGTGTGCACCTGCAAGTTTTGCTGCGCGCTCGAGGTCTTGTTGGCTTGCAGTCGACTTTGCAAAAGCAATGTTGTTGGCAACTGTGTCATTAAACAAAACGGTGTCTTCAAACACCACACCTATTTGTTGGCGCAGGTCTCGCAACTTCAGTTTGCGCACATCAATTCCGTCAAGAAACACGTGTCCAGAATTGGTGTCGTAGAACCGCAACAACAGTCGCGTCACTGTTGATTTACCAGACCCTGTGGCACCGACTATCGCAATTGATTCCCCGCCAGCAATGTCGATCGTAAAATTACTCAACACTGGCTGATCGGCGCTGTAGCCAAAATGCACGTGGTCAAACTTGATCGCACCAAGTGTTTCGGAACCGGTTGAGGCACTTGGCAATTGTTGCGGATTCGCTGGGTCAGAGATTGTCGACTCGGTGCTCAACACTTCGTGAATGCGCACGAGTGCAGCTGCTGCTCGCTGGCCTAGTGCCACGATCATGCCAATATTGCGCAACGGCCAGATCAACAATGTGAGATACACATTGAATGCAACTAAATCGCCAATCGTGATTTGTCCTGTCAGCACTCGATGCCCACCGACGCCAAGTACGCCAACAAGACCCAGAGCTGGCAACACATCGATAGCGGGCAAAAAACTACTGCGTATCTTTGCTGCCTTCATTGTTTCGCCAAAAATATCGTCGGCTTCTTTGCGCAATTTGTCAAACTGCACTTGCTCGGCGCCAAAGCCCTTAATGACTCGTACGCCCGACACGCTCTCTTCGACAACGCTTGCCAATTGCGCCTGCTCGGCTTGCACAGCAATAGATGCTGGGTGAATGCGATTGCTAAACCTGCGAGCCGAGATGTTGACAAACGGAAGTGGCACCAATGCCACGAGTGCCAACACTGGGTCGGTGTAAAACAAAATTGCAGTTACAGCAATAATTTGAATCACGTTGGACAGCGTGATGGGAATCATCACGATGAATCCTTGAATCTGCATCAAATCGCTCGAAGCACGGCTCATCAACTGCCCCGTCTGCGCCTTGTCGTGATAACCGATATTGAGCCCAATCAAATGCGAAAAGAGCCTCTCTCGCAACAGTGTTTCGGCCCACCGGCTTTCACGAAATGCCACATAGCGACGCATCCCAGAAAGAACACCTGTGAGCACTCCAAGACCCGCAATGATCAAGACCCACTTAAGCAATGGACCATCTTTTTCGATGCCTTGGTTAATAGCGTTTTTCGTCATCTGCGGCACTGCGGTTTTAAAACTCGCCCACGAAATTCCGATTAAGGCTCCGAGAAGTAAGTTGCGTCGTTGATCGCGCAACATCCCACGCAAGAGTTTCCAACCTTCACTGCGCTGACTTTGCTCAAAATCAAGACGCGTTGCCAACTCGGCATCGGTCTCGATTGTCGACATGTTTGGTTGTGCTACTTACGACGCGCTTGGCGAAAGACTTTCAACAGCCTTCCAATAGTCGAGAGCTGGGTCTAATGGCAATATCGCGAGTGACGACGTGGTTACACCGTTTTTGAAATACTCGTCAATGACATCTCGGCAATGCGCTGGGCTTCCATGCACAACAAGTTCATCTACAGCCTGATCCGGAATTGCTGCGAGCGCGGCTTTGCGGTCTCCTGCGGCCCATGCATCCCACATTCCCTGCAAGAGCGGTGCGCGACCCATCCAACGATGGAAGTCTGCGTATACCGGCACATTCATGTACGCAGCAATTGCAAACTTGGCGCCAGCCATCACTGTTTCAGTGTTTTCACTTGGGCAGACAAATATTCGTGCAGTGATTTCTTTTTCGACACCATTGGCAGCACCATTTACAACTGCGGCAACTTTGCTTACATCTTGTGCCGACAACCAGTTGATGATCACGCCGTCTGCCTCGCGTGCACCTAACTTGAGCATGCCTTCACGTAATGCCGCTACCAAAATGGTTGGCTTTTGCTCTGGCTTGATGCTGAGTCGAAAACCGTTGACAGAAAATGTGTCGTAGTCTTTCGTAATCTTTTCACCGCTAAACGCGTCATGCATAAAGCGAACGACGTCGCGAACCTTCTTATATGGGTCTACGAATGGCACACCATTCCATTTTTCAACAATCACATTGCTAGACGAACCGATGCCGATCGCAAATCGACCCGGTGCCGCATCGGCCAATGCTGCGACACTCTGAGCAATCACTGGCGCGGTGCGCGTATAAGCCGGAACGATTGCAGTGCCAAGTCGAAGCCGCGGTTCCCATGCCGCTGCTAATGCAAGCGGAGTAAATGCATCTGCACCATCGGTCTCAGCAGACCAAATGTCGCTGTATCCCCAGTCGGCAAGTTGCGCAAGTTTGTCACGTTGCGCATGTAAATGTCCTGGAAGCGGGACTGTCATTCCATTACGACGAATCATGATCTCACTCTTTCCACATTCGGGCTATGCAACTTTGGCTTGCGGTGGCAAGAAGGGTTCCATCTTCGGCAAACATGTTTGCCGATCCATGACCAAACCCTCGCTCGACTCCTTGTATCTGTATGTCTAACAAGACCCACTTAGTTGGCACGAGGCGAACGACGCGCAGCGTGTTATCCAGGCTGTTTCCACCACCCCGAACCCCAAGGGCCTGTCCAATCCCCATCGGCACAAAGTCACCGAGCACCGCAAGGGTTGCTGCGTCAACATCCGTTAAAACGTCGGGAATGTGAGCCCACATCACCGTGCGACCGTTATTTGGTTTGCCATCGAGCTGCTCGAGCTCGCGACCGATCACCAGTCGCTCTTCGAGACGATCATGAATCGTTCCGTCGACGGGATGACGATGCTTACGTGTTTCAAGCTCATGCGGGCTTGGCACATCGGGCATAGGTATAAATAAATGGGCATGTTCAAATGTGCGTTCACCGAGAGCGGCATTAACGGTCAGAATCTCGCGATCACCAACATGACAAATTGCGCGCGCCTGAGTGATCTGATGTCCGACAACTGCAAGCGTGATGTCAATATGCATTACCTCACCAGGTCGCGCATACGACAAATATTGTGCGGTCGACCAGATGCAGTGTCGACCACTCAGTTGCTCCATTGCCGACACGGCCGAAGCCAGGCCGGCACCACCCCACAAAAATCCGCCGCCAGTGCACAGCCCAGACTGCACCAACATCGACCACGATCCAGAAGTTTCTGTGTGGTTGCTCACCGGCTTGAGACCAAGGAAAGTTGACGAATTCATAAGCAAAAACACACTAATAGAAAGCGCGTTTTGATCTACTACTTTGAGTACATGACAACAACAGATTTGCCATGGTTGGGCGACGCAGTATCGCTGGTTGATGCCTTCAGGTCCAAAGAGCGTTCGCCTATCGAAGAGTTGCAGGCCTCGCTTGCAGCGATTGAGCGCAGCGACTTAAATGCATTTTCTTTTCTTGACCCGCACGGCGCACTCGAGAGAGCAAAATCTGCGGACATCACTAAACCCTTCGGTGGCGTGCCGCTTGGCGTCAAGGAGTTAGACGCAGTAAACGGTTGGCCGTACACAGAAGCATGCGTTGTTTTTGCGGATCGCAAAGCAACACATACGTCAGTAATGGTGCAGCGCGCAACCGAAATTGGAGGAGCAAACCACATCGGTTTGTGCACCGCAAGTGAATTTGGTGGTGTCAACATCACGCGCACCGTTTTGAATGGCGCAACCCACAATCCCTGGATGCACGGACGTACACCTGGTGGTTCATCAGGCGGCAGTGCAGCCGCAGTGGCTGGTGGTCTTGTCACGATCGCTACCGGTGGCGATGGCGGCGGATCAATTCGAATTCCTGCTGGTTTCACTGGACTTGTAGGACTCAAAGGAACCTTCGGACGAATTCCGCGCGCACCACATACCGAACTCGGAAACCTCACTGTCAACACTGGCGTAATGGCACGAAGCATTCGTGACACCGCACGATGGTTTGATGTTTGCAATGGTCATGACGCTCGCGACCCGCTCAGTCTGCAACGCGTAGAAAATTGGGAAGCGCAACTCGGCACTCATACTGATTCATTGCGTGGAAAGACAGCCGTGCTTGTGCCCGATTGGGGTGGCGCAGTTGTTTCGCCTGCCATGTGGACACAACTTGATGAATATGCGCGACATCTCTGTGCGGCTACAGGAATCAAAATAATTTCTGTCGACACCGCACTACCACGCATAGGTGCAGCGTGGTCAATCAGCGGCATGGTCGAGATTCACACACAACTCGCCGACTATTGGCCGGCGTGTGCCGATGTTTTGACTCCAGAGATGCGATTTGGAGTTGAAGCCACATTTGGAAAATACGGAACTGAACCACGCGCCAAGATCGAAGCGCGACGCGCAATACTCAACCAACGCATGGCAGAGATTTTTGGTGCAGTCGATTTTGTGATCACTGCAAGCAATCCTGATGTTGCGTTTAATGCCGAAGGGCCATTGCCTTCAGCATTTGGCGGTGTTAAAGCAGGTGCTGGAAACAATGGCAAGCTCACATTTCCCGCAAACATGTATGGCAACCCTGCAATTTCGATACCTGCCGGATTAATTGACGGCTTGCCAGTGTCGTTGCAGATCAATGGCCGTCACTTCAGCGAGCAACTCTTGCTCGATCTGGGTCTCGCCATGGAGCGCACTCGCCCATGGGCACTCGTTGCACCGCACTCGCCACTCTAGAAAAACACTTAACGACAATTAGGCGGCAAGAAGTGCGCGCGCAACAATGTCTGTGCAGAACGCAGTCAGAATTGCTAAATACATCAAGCCCGTCGCCGCCATTACCGCAGAATAACTCCGCTCTTTGAGCGCTGCACGCGTGACAAGCGCGAGCACGCCAGTGACAATTGCTGATGCGAGCCAAAACCAGCCAAGCACTCCATTCCAACCATCGTCAACACTTCCGTTGAGCACGCTAATCATGCCTGTTGGCAGCAGCAACGCAATAACTTCGAACGGCCACAAGTAAATTACTGCATCAACAATTTCGTTAATGAGTTTGCGCGGCATTCCCGGTTGCACGAGATACCAGTGTCCAAGAAGCATCGTGTCACTGACCACACCGAGAAACAAAGTGCCGACCACAACCCTGATCAGCGAGACCGCATAATCGCCCGCACCGCCGCCCACAACAGCAGAAAAACCAGCAACGAGAATGCCAGGTACGCCCAGCAACGGCGCAATGAGATCAAACTTTGAACGCTTGTTGCGGATGAGAACAAAAGCAGCAATTGCGACAGCAACAGCCGAAACTTCGCGCACAGGCTCTACGCCGTAGCGCAATCCAAAACCACATGCACCTGCGGCAAACACGCCGTACGTAATGCGCAACAACATCGAATAACCAAGACCGATCTCGTGACGACGAGTCGTAAACCACAAGAACGCAAGTCCACCGACAGCCCATTGCAAGAGAACTGTTGCGGCGTCGAGATGAATCATTTTGAAGTGAAGTACTTAGGCTTCGACCGTGACGAGCGCGTGATTGACATTATTCATTGATACAGGTCCAGCGTTTGTCGCCACAACAATGTCTTCGAGGCGCATGCCCCACTTGCCTGCGATGTAAATGCCTGGCTCGACGCTAAATGCGTGACCAGCAGCTATTGGCAAGGTGTTGCCGCTCACCATGTAGGGCTCTTCGTGCGCCTCCATGCCAATTCCATGACCAGTGCGATGCACAAAGTATTCACCAAATCCTGCAGCTTCAATGATGCGTCGCGATGCAGCATCAACGTCTTCACACGCCGCGCCGACGATTCCCGCAGCAACACCTGCAGCCTGAGAAGCAAACAAAACTTCGTAGGCTGCTGCTACATCTGCTGCAGGCTTGCCCGTGTACACGCAACGAGTGATGTCGCTGCAATAACCATTCATCGTGCCACCAAAGTCGCACAGCACAATTTCGTTCTTCGTAATGACACGAGAGCCTGCGTGATGGTGTGGGCTCGCCGCATTTTCTCCAGCGGCAACAATTGCAAAGTTGACGACATCATGACCCTCTGCCAACAATCGTGCAGAGATATCGGCAGATACCTGAGCCTCGGTTCGACCGATGAGCGGTATCAAACCAGAATGCAGTTGTGTTGCGACTCGATCCGCTGCAGCACCAGCAGCCACCAGTGCGGCAATCTCGCTTGCATCCTTGCTCATGCGCAGTGCGCCAACTACATCAACCGAGCGAACGAAACTCGCGCCGGGCACAAGCGGCAACAGCTCAACCAAAAATCTGGCCCACATTTGGTCACCAACGGCAATCGACTTTGCGCCACCCAATAACTTGGCAACAATCGCCACAGGGTTTTCAGTCTCTCCCCACGCAGTGATCGAAAAAACGCCAGGTTGCGGAGTTACTCGAGCAACTTCAAGACGTGGCACAACCATCGTCACCTCACCACTTTGCGGTATGACCAACATGGTGAGCCGCTCGAGCGGCATCGCAAAATAGCCAGAGAGATACGGCAAGTCATGACCGACCGACAACAACGCGGCATCAACTCGTTTGGCCACCATGGCGGTGCGCACTTTTGCAATGCGCGCGGCGTAGTCAGATGTGCTTACGATGGTCTGCGTCATGTCGTTTCTACTTTATTAGCAATCTGTCTACAACTAGGCATAAGCCAGAATTACGAGGCATGAACGACGAGTTGCGACTGCCCATGCGCCTGTTTTGCGTGATAACTCGATCGAGTGAGTGGGCTCGATTGCACATGCTGCATGCCAAGACGTTCGCCAAAAGCCTTGTACTGATCAAACTCCTGGGGCTCTACCCAACGAGCAACAGGTAGATGATTGGTCGTTGGTCGCAAATACTGACCGATGGTGACGATCTGCACACCAACACTTGCGAGATCTAACAACGTTTCCTCAACTTCTTGACGCGTCTCGCCCATGCCCACAATCATTCCCGACTTTGTAGTGAGCCCTGCAGCTCGTGAGCGTGCCAATACCGAAAGGCTGCGCGCATAGCCAGCCGAAGGTCGTACTGCTCGTTGCAATCTGGCCACTGTCTCAATGTTGTGATTAAACACATCGGGTCGCTCGGCAATCAAAATATCAAGCGCATCAGTCCCCTTGACATCAGAAATAAGTGTCTCAACTTTCGCATCAAAATTCATCGCTCGAATTGCTCGAATCGTGTCAGCCACATGCTGCATCCCACCATCGGCCAAATCGTCTCGAGCAACCATTGTCAGCACGGCAAATTCAAGACCCATTCGCTGCACAGCTTCAGCCACGCGACGAGGTTCGTCTGCATCTGGAAGCAACGGTTTCTGTGTATCAATTAAACAGAATCCGCATGCCCTTGTACACCTATCTCCGAGCACCATAAATGTTGCGGTGCCATCATTCCAACACTCACTCAAATTTGGGCAACCTGCCTGCTCGCATACGGTCACCAAGTTCAAATCACGCAGCGTGCGCTTTGTTTTCAACACTTCATCTGTATGTTGCACGTGCGGACGAATCCACTCTGGCTTACGCACCGAAATACTTAAGCCGTCCGTTACTCCGGCTTGCTCGAGGCGCTTGGTCAAACGCACCTGTTCGCCCACCCCCTCACCCCGTGAAAACGCCGAAAGATCTTCTGGCCGATGTTTCCATGCCACGTCGGCTCGTGAATCGAGTAGTGATCCCCAGCGCAATTGAGCCAACCGCGAAACGATGTCTACAACATCGTTCATCGACACATCAATACCCTCTTCCGCCAAAGATGTCACCGCAAAGTCGGCGATACCGCATGGCACGATGTGCTCGCGCATAAACGTCAGGTCAGTTGAAACATTGAGAGCAAATCCGTGCATCGTGCGACGATCAGTTGAGCCGCTGCCCACCCGCACGCCAATTGCACAAATCTTTCGAGCGTTTTCGGTATCGGGATCCACCCAAACACCGGGGAACTCGCCCATTCGCCCAGCATTGCGTAGGCCAAGTTGGAACAGCGTGTCAATAATCAGTTGCTCAACGTCGTATATATAGGAGCGAGTGTCGGCAGGGCCGTCTATGCCGTGCTTGGCCCGCAATCTCAATATGGGGTACCCAACCAACTGGCCAGGTCCGTGGTAGGTAATATCGCCACCTCGTTGCACTTGTACTAGTTCTGCACCGACATCTATCGGCTTGCATCGCAGGTTGTTGGCCAAGTCGGCGGTGTGGCCATAGGTAAACACGTGTGGGTGTTCGAGCAACAACAAGTGCTGATCTACCCCGTGCTCAAACAATCCAAATTGCAGAGCAAGTGCCTCACGATATGGCACACGACCAATCCACCTGACATGAAGTGGCGCGGATGTATTACTCATAGCTTTTTCCGCTCTTAGAGTTCGGCTGACCAATCCTGCGATTCAAGTATCTGTTTGATACGTGCCAAAAAGCGGCCGGCATATGCGCCATCGAACGCGCGATGATCCCACGACATTGCCAAGTTGCCAACAGGGTGAATCGCGATGCTTTCGCTTCCATCTGCCGCTGTAACCACAACTGGTTTACGCACGATTGCATCTGTTGACAAGATTGCGACTTGCGGTTGATTAATGATTGGCATTGTCAACACCGAACCCGCCGAGCCGTTATTTGAAATTGTGAACGTACCACCCTGAATTTCGTCTGGCAGCAATTTGCGATTGTGTGCGCGCGATGCAAGGTCGTTGATCTCGCGAGCGATAGCCCTGATTCGCTTGCCGTCGGCATTTCGCACGACTGGCACAAGAAGACCTGTGTAATCAAGATCAACCGCAATGCCCAGATCGACATAGCCATGAACAATCAGATTGTCACCATCAATAGACGCGTTGAGATGTGGAAACTCGCGAAGCGCGTCAACTACTGCGCGCGAGATAAACGGAAGATACGTGAGGCTAAAGCCTTCGCCCGCTTTCCATGATTCTTTTATTGTGCTGCGTGCTCGATCAACATTCGCATAGTCAACCTCGACGACGCTAAATGCATGCGGGCTCGTGCTTTTCGACATGATCATGTGCGAGCCAGTGAGCTTTCGGATCTTTGAGAGCGCAAGTACTTGTTCGCGATCGCTCGACACGACTGCAGGCCGCGCAACTGGAG
>WLPO01000023.1 GCA_009698745.1 Actinomycetota bacterium | reverse complement strand
TTGGGCTTGGCGGTCGCAGCAAAGAAGCACAAACCGAAGAAGATCAATACGCAGCAATTGCCGAGAAATACGGTGTGCGCTTCGATGAAGATGATGAAGAAAGCGATGAGGAAGAAAACTAAATAACGCTGCTCCTCCAGCACACCTCAGATCCCCCCATAAAAATCAAGAAAGATCATGACTCAAACACCAGAGAAGTTGCGCAATATTGCGCTCGTTGCACACGTTGACCACGGCAAAACCACTTTGTTGGACGCACTTTTGCGTTCGGCCGGCACATTTGCTGCTCACTCGGCAGTCATTGACCGCGTAATGGATAATGATGACCAAGAGCGCGAGCGTGGAATCACCATTTTGGCTAAAGCAGCACAGATTGAGTGGAAGGGCACCAAGATCAACTTGGTCGATACTCCTGGTCACGCTGACTTCGGTGGAGAAGTAGAGCGCGCGCTTGCAATGGTCGACGGCATCTTGTTGCTTGTGGACGCTGCAGAGGGTCCATTGCCACAGACCCGTTATGTTCTTTCCAAGGCTCTGGCTTTGGACCTGCCCGTAATTTTGGTGATTAACAAAGTTGATCGCCAAGACGCCCGTCCAGAAGAAGTTCTGCACGAAGTAGAGCAGTTGTTCTTGGATCTCGCGCATGCGGATCATCACTTGTCGTTTCCAGTGTTTTCAGCAGTTGCCCGAGACAGCCTCGCAATGGCAGGAATTGGAATGCCATCGCCAGATGGTGACTTATCACCGTTGATTGATGCAATCGTCGAACATATTCCTGCACCACAGAATGACATGAGTGCGCCACTACAAGCAATGGTGACCAACTTGGATGCATCCGACTACCTGGGTCGACTCGCTATCGGTCGCGTAATTTCTGGAGTGATGCGCAAGGGAGATCAAGTTTCACTCTGTCAGAAGCCAACTGACGACAACCCAGCACCAGTGCTGAAGCGCAAGCTCAGTGGTTTGATGGCGTTCCACGGTATTGACCGCGTGGATGTTGCCGAAGTCATTGCAGGTGACTTGTTCATTATGAGCGGCATCGATGAAGTTGAAGTTGGCGACACTATTGCAGCTATAGACAATCCTGTTCCGCTTTTGCGTCTAGAAGTAGACGAGCCAGTTCTTCGCATGAGCTTTGGTGTCAATACTTCACCTTTCGCTGGCAAAGATGGCAAATACCTCACGAGTCGCCACTTGCGCGATCGCTTGCAAAAGGAAATTCTCGGCAACGTGTCAATCAAGATTGCTAACACCGAGTCAACCGACGTGATGGAAGTTGCTGGCCGTGGCGAGTTGCAGCTGGCTGTGTTGATCGAAAACATGCGTCGCGAGGGTTACGAATTGCAAGTAAGTCGCCCAGAAGTTATTACTCGAGAGATCAATGGCAAGAAGCATGAGCCTCTTGAGTCGGGTACTTGTGACGTTCCAGACGAGTATGTAGGTGCAGTTACGCAGGCGCTCGCCCCCCGCAAAGGTCGGATCACCGATTTGCGTCCTGGAGATGCCAACAGAACAATTGTCTATTTTGAAGCACCTTCACGCGGCCTGATCGGTTTTAGGTCACTGTTGTTGACAGTTACTCGCGGAACAGCCCTGTTGCATCAGAGCCTTGCAGGATGGATGCCTTGGGCAGGAGAGCTGCCACATCGTCTCGGTGGAGCAATGGTGTCTGACCGCATGGGTCCGGCCACTGCATACGCACTCGACAATCTTGAGCAGCGAGGCACTCTTTGTATCTCACCAGGAGACGAACTCTACGAAGGAATGGTTGTTGGAGAGAACGCACGCGAAGAAGAGATGGTCGTCAATGCTGTTCGTGCGAAAGAAAAGAACAACATTCGTACACACAGCCATGATGAAGGCATCAAACTCGCTACGCCGGTAACTCACACGCTCGAGACTGCAATCGAATGGATTGCCGATGACGAGCTGGTTGAAGTGACACCACTCAACGTGCGTATTCGCAAAAAATACTTGACGATCGAAGACCGTCGCAAGTACACCAAGCGCAATTCGAACTAGTTACAACTGTAAAAATCAGCAGTAAACAATTATTTTTTTGCTGGTTTGCGCGTTGGGTTCTTCAGCGAAACCTGAGGATGCGGTCGAGGAGTGGTGCGCTTCTCTTCGAGCAGCTTGACAAGAGTCTTGTAGGTCTTTGAACCGATAAGTTCCGTGATCTCGTCTTTGAGGTACTTGTAGACAGGGTCTTTGCCAACAAAAGCTGCTGGATCATCTGTGCACCACCAATGGAATTCAATGCCACCTTCACCCCAGTCGCGACGTTTCCACTCACGCAAGTGGGAAATGACGTGTCCATCGTCCTCCGTGTGCTCGTCCAACCGCAGAGGAACCTGCCAACAAACGTCTGGCTTCCAATCCATTGGCCGCTCACCAACTTCGAGTGCGGCAATATGAAAAGCACAGCCCATTCCGCCTTCGAAACCTGGGTCATTGTGGAAGATGCAGGCGTCATTTACGCGTCGAGTTGCATCTGAACCATCACGATTCTTGATCAGCCAACGATTGTTCGCACCTTTTTCGTGCTTCTGCCAATGCTCTGGCTTGAGACGTTTCACAGACTTCTTGACCGATGCTAAATCTTTTTTGTCAATGAAGTGGGCGCCATAGCTGCAACAACCTTGTTGCAATTTGGTCGCATCATCATCAAGCACACCTTTGCAACCAGAACCATAGATGCATGACCAATTTGAAAGCATGAACGTTGAATCGATCATCCATGTTTGCTCGGCATCTGGGTCGGTGAAGCTAATCCACTCATGAAGTTCTTCTGGTCGTGACATAGGTTGTGACGCTAGACGATAGAACCGTCCATCGCACGTCAATTGAGAACAATTGATCAAGAAATTGAGAAGATGATGAATGGAGGGTCTCGCGAACTGTCATAATTGATGCATGCCAGCATCGCAGGACGAATCAATGAGCGACATTCTCTCTAGGCTTGAATCAATCTCAGAGGAGATTGCCGATAAGGCCCTCGATGCGCTTAAGTCGGCACACCGAGATGGTGCAGTGAAACGACCGGAAACCGAACGTCAGCTCACAATGGCTCGCCGTGCAATTGAAAAGGCGATAGGCGTGCTTACGCGCCTTGATTTAGGAAATTGATTAAATCGCGCAAACCACCTGCATCGCTGCGGTTTGGATCAAAACGTAATCTGTACTTATCGACGTGATCATTTTCGGATTTTTCGGCTGAATGCGGCTGGACAACTTCAAATTCACCTGAGCGACACAGGTGGCTAAATCTTTCATTGAGTACCTGAATCATCGATGCTGTAATTTCATTGTTGAGACGCATGATGAGGTGCTTACCGATGTAGCGAATTGAGTGATAATTGCGATAAAAGTTCTGTATTTCAGAGGTCGCGTCAGAGATGCTGTCGCAAACTCGGTACAGAGCAAGGTCTTCTTGTGAAACCAGACCACGTACAAGTAACTGGTTCCGGATTAAGTCATCGATTGAATGCCAAAATCGATCACCCGGAAGATCAAGCAACACGATGGGTACGGGTACACCCTTACCAGTTTGCGTAAGAGTGAGCAATTCAAAAGTTTCATCGAGTGTGCCAAAACCGCCTGGTAAACATAAAAAAGCTTGAGACTCCTTGACAAGCATCAATTTACGAGTGAAGAAGTAGCGCATCGAAACATACTTCTCATCGCCCGCGATGATCGAGTTCGCAGAAGACTCGAACGGCAACCGAATTGACACGCCTATAGAACGCTCTCTTCCTGCGCCTTCCATACCGGCTTCCATAATCCCAGGACCAGCACCCGTAACGACCATCCAACCTTGATCAGCGAGACTCTTGGCAACCTGTTGTGTGTACGCGTACAAGGGGTCATCCTTCTGCGTTCTTGCTGAGCCAAAAATCGTCACTTTTCGTCTCTGCGTAAACGGCTGAAACATTGCAAAAGCTTCACGCATCTCTTTGAGTGCCGAAGATGCAATTTTGAGATCGAGTGTCGATGTCTTATCTGAGCCAAGTTCGAGACTGGTCGCTATGAGTTGCATTACATACTCGGTGTTATGTATCGAGCCAAATTCATCGACAAGGTCTGAAATGGCCTTTTGTAGATCAACCAAACTTGTCATTTGCGTAATGTTTGCGCTTTCACATCAAGTGCGGCAATAAGCTCTGTGAAACTTTGCTGGAATGAACGTACACCCTCAGTTTCGAGTTGGTTCGCCACGATAGAGACATCGATACCCAGGCGCGACAAAGCATTCCAGCGAGCATGGGCGAGATCCACTTCGGTTTCAATGGTTGAACTTGGTGTGCCGTGATCATTGAAAGCCAACATCGTATTGTCGGGCAAAGTATTGACCGTGTTGGCACCAATCAGTTGATCTACATACAACGTGTCGGAGTAGGACGGATTTTTGGTAGATGTTGAGGCCCACAGAGGGCGCTGCACTCGTGCGCCACGTCGTACCAGCGCCGCCCATCGCGGACCAGAGAACGTTTGTGAGAAAAGCTTGTAGGCGAGTTTGGCCTGGGAGATAGCTGCAGTCCCGCAAAGCGTTAGCGCTTCATCTGTGCCAATCGCCGAAAGGCGCTTATCGATCTCGGTGTCTACCCGTGAAATAAAGAAACTGGCAACGCTTGATACTCCTGAAAGCGAATTAGCAGATTTCGCGCTCAGAATCTCGAGGCCATCTATGTAGGCATCCATGACCTCTTGATAACGATCAAGACTGAAAATTAGCGTGACATTGACATTGCGACCTTCGCTAATCATCGTGCGAATAACGGGAATACCTTCTTGGGTCGCTGGGATCTTAATCATGACGTTGTCGCGATTGACGCGTTCATCAAGTTTGCGGGCCGCCAATTCTGTGGCAGCCGTATCGTGAGCAAGGTTTGGATCTACTTCAACACTCACGAAACCATCGGATCGGTTGGAAGACTCATAAAGCGGTTGAAATACATCGAGAGAATCCTGAATATCCTTGATGACAAGCTCCCAATAACTGTCGATTGGTGAATATTTCAGCGCCACTAACTGTTGAAACTGATCGTCGTAATCAGCGGAACCCTGAATGGCTTTTTGAAATATGGTCGGATTCGAGGTCAGTCCACGAATACCGGTGTCGAGTATTGCCTGTAGTGAACCACTCGAAATGTAGTCGCGCTTGAGATTGTCGAGCCACGGACTTTGTCCACACTCATCAAATAATCGCACAAGGCGAGAAGTTGTCATCAGCCTTGTTTATCAGATGCAATCAACTCGATCGCGCAATCAACTACACGCTGAACGCTCAATCCGAGTTTTTGCATCACAACGTTGCCTGGCGCACTCGCACCAAAGCGATCGATTCCAACCGATTGGTCGGCATACTTTGCCCATCCGAATGTGCTGCCAGCTTCTACGGATAACACTGGAACACCGCGCGGGAAGATTGTCGACTTAAATTCGGCGGACATGGTTTCGAATCGATCCCATGAAGGCATGCTCACAACCTGAGACGTGATGCCGGACTGTTCCAACTCAATTGCGGCTTGGACGCATAGCGATACTTCGCTACCTGTACCGACGATCACAATCTGGGTTGCATCAGAACCGCGACGTATCACACCAGCACCTGTCGTAATCGCCGAACCATCTGTGGTTATCGGCAGGGACTGTCGACTCAAAATCAATGCGGTAGGACCGTCATGATCCACAGCATCACGCCACGCCTGAGCTGTTTCATTCGAATCTGCAGGTCTGACCACATGGAGATCGGGGATAATTCGTAACGAAGCGAGATGTTCAACTGGTTGATGCGTCGGTCCATCTTCGCCAACACCTACGGAATCATGCGAAAACACAAAAATGGCTTTAGCTCGTGACAAAGCAGCCAATCGAATTGACGGACGCATGTAATCGGCGAAAACAAAGAACGTACCTCCAACTGGCAGAACTCCACCGTGCAAAGCCATTCCGACCATTGCTGCCGCCATCGCATGTTCACGAATTCCAAAATAGATCTGCTGACCTTGCGGATTTTGTGCCGACTGCGCATTGAGTGCACCGATCTTGACGCCGGTATTGCCAGTGAGGTCAGCCGACCCAAGCATCAGACCTGGTAGCTCACTCAAACTTGCGCTAATTGCCATGGGCATCGCTTGACGTGTGGCAAGAGTTGACTCTGGTTCGAACGTTAGCGATTTGGCATTCCATTGAGCGCTCTTCAATGGCTTCCAGCACGCTTCGAATTCCGAATTTGTCGCTAATGATTTGTATGTTGCAACCAGATGCTCTGATCGATTTTTCGCAAATTCTCGAGAAGCAGCGACAGTTGCGGTAGGAGCCCAGAAAGGTTCGTTTGGAATGTTGAGAACCGCCTTCGTGCGCTCAACGTGTTCAGCGAGAAATGGATTGCCGTGCGCTTCATGACTATCAGTGAAATCAGGAGATGGAAATCCGATGTGGGTTTGCAAGATACAAATAGTCGGCGCACCGCGATGCTGTTTTGCTTTGAGTAGAGCGGTTTCAAGCGCATCTACATCTTCGCCAATCTCTCCGAGTTGCACAACATTCCAGCCATAAGACGTAAACCGCGAAGCCACGTCGTCTGAGCAAGTCAATGACGTACTGCCGTCAATCGTGATCTTGTTGTCGTCATAAATGCATATCAGTCGATCGAGGCCAAGGTGTCCGGCAAGTGAAGCGGCTTCATGGCTCACACCTTCCATCAAGCAACCGTCACCGGCAATGACAAATGTGTGATGATCCATTAACTCAGACCCAAAGCGTGCGCGAAGATTACGTTCCGCAATCGCCATACCAACAGCATTAGCGAAACCTTGCCCAAGAGGACCTGTAGTTACCTCGACACCTGCAGTGTGCCCAGCCTCGGGATGTCCAGGAGTAAGCGATTCAAATTGTCGAAACGTTTGCAGATCGGCCAACTCGAGTCCATAACCATTCAGAAATAACATTGCATATTGCAAGATCGATGCGTGCCCTGCAGAGAGAATGAACCTGTCACGATTTCGCCACTGCGGGTCCTGAGGTGAGTGCTGCATGATTCTGGAATACAACACATGGGCGAGGGGAGCAAGAGCCATTGCTGTGCCCTGATGGCCACTTTTTGCCTTGAGCGGTGCGTCCATCGCAATGCCTCGTGCGATCGCAATAATCTCACGGTCAAGTTCTGGAGAGAGACGAAGCGAAGTATTCACGGCGGTGACTGTAGTTGCTTCTAGGCGACCGGTGGGAGCAAAGTCAACGGAACTTTGTGCCATTCTTGTTTGTCGATCCGGCAGTGAGCGAAAATCAGGCCGTATTTGTTCAGTTCAAGGGCTCCTCTGACGAGGCGATACGTGAATTTGCCTGGTTCGACGGTGAATGGACTGACGTTGCGAGCTAATTGTTCGGAATCCTCATCAAAGCCATCCCGAAAGATCACCTCAAATACTCCAGAACCTTGTTCGTTCGCCTGACAATAGATCAACGCCATGAGATGCGGCTCAATCGTCACTGGAACTGGGCTAGGCGCCGCGAGCGAAAAGAACACGCCAGTCATGTCAATGCGAGTGGACGGTCCCGGTGCCTGTTTCATTTCGAACGTATCAATGAACAAAGCGGAAACAATATGCACATTGTGACTTTAGTCGTTGAGAGTGTTATTCAAAAGCCCGTTACTGATTGTTCTGACTACAGCGAGATTTTCATCGAGCAGGACAAGATCTGCTCGCATACCAATCTTGATCTCGCCTCGATCTTTCAGCCCGAGCACATGTGCCGGGTTCTTTGTGACGCTTTCTAAAGCATGGGTCAGTGATACCGAGCACTGAAACACCGCATTACGTAATGCCTGATCCAATGACAGCACGCTTCCTGCAAGTGTGCCGTTCTTGAGACGCGGTGCTCGATCGGAAATTGAGCGAACAGAGTCGGACACCATGATCATGCGATCTGGCTTTGCGCTGAATGCCAAACGCACGGCTCGATTTGATACGTGTTCGAGATCGACAATAATTGACGCATAGATTTCGTCATCCGTCAGAACGTCGAGCGCAATACCGTGATCACGGTGGTGCACTCCAGACATCGCGTTGTACAAATGCGTAACCATTTGGGCTCCGGCAATCTTTGCGGACAAATATTCTTGTTCTGACGCAAGAGTGTGACCTATGGAAACGGCTATTCCCTTTTTGCGCAAGAGACGAATAGCTTCTTGTGCTTGCTTCTGTTCGGCTCCAATGGTCATGAGAGCGACACAGTCCGATAATCCTGCAATCCAATTCAAGTCGACATCTCTGACACTGTCTTTGACGTGCGCACCTATGGCTTCGCCGAGAAATGGACCCTCTACGTGAGCACCGATGATAGAAGTTCGAGCGTTACTGTCTCTAGTACTTCTGTCGTTCATCTGCTCCTGAATCGTCATTAACGATGAGTCAATTGCATGAAGTGGTGCGCTAACAAGAGTTGGACACCAACTGGTTACTCCGGCTCGGAGCAAGTATTGATCTGCCTGAGACCACTGAGTTGCGTCCGATGCAGACACATTGAATGAACCGAATCCATTTACCTGTAGATCGATGAACCCTGGGACAAGAATCGCGTCAAACTCGGCATCTGCGACTTGGATTGCCGTAACAGCAGTGATTCGTCCAGTTGCATCCCAAGACACACTCAATGGGCCGGTGAGAGCCCCGTTCACGAATGCGCGTGTTGCCGAGATCCGTGTCATAACGAACCAAATTAGTGCTTGCTTGAGTAATGTGTTCAGTTGTGTCTAGTCAACGAACATTGTCCGAGGCTTTGTCGAAGGAATTGCTCGCGCCGTTCGGTTTCCCGTTTGCTGCCGAGGCCATCGTTGCAACTCCCAAAGCGGCTGGTGATGCCGCCGATGCAATGGGCTATCCAGTAGTTGTAAAGCTCAATGGAGATGCGATTGCTCATAAAACGGAACGAGGACTCGTACGCCTGAAGCTCGCAGATCGTGCTGCCGTCGAGCAGGCAGCCGACCAATTGCTTGCGCTGGCGACTCCAGAAGATGGGGTCGTTCAGTTGCTTGTCGCAAAGATGATCGACGGGAACCGCGAGCTCATCGTCGGCATGGTTCGTGATCCGACCTTTGGTAACACAGCGATGTTGGGAATGGGTGGCATTTTCGCAGAGGTGATCCAGGACGTGGTTTTTGCTCCGATGCCTATCGATATACCTGGGGCCCAGAGAATGATCGGCGCTTTGAAGTATCAAGCGATTCTGCAATCTTTTCGTGGAGAAAGCGCAGTCGATACTGACGCGCTTGCACGAGCGATTGTTGCATTAAGTGCAGCGTGTGATGCTCACCCAGAGATCGTGTCAGTGGATATCAACCCATTGATTGTGGAACGCAACGGAATACTGGTTGCGGTTGATGCTCTTGTTGAAATTCGCGATCCTGATGTAACAGTCTCTGAGACTTCTTCGACCTTCAAACCCAACTCAGATCATTATCGGGCGCTTTTCTCACCGCGGGCGATTGTTGTGGTAGGTGCTTCTTCGCACCCGGGCAAGTTTGGCTTTGTTTCTTTGCATAACATTTTGTCGAACACATTTACGGGAAAAGTTTATGCAACAAATTTACAAAGCGAGATTATTCTTGGAGTGCAGACAGTTGCAGATATAGGTGACTTGCCGTCCGGTGAGATCGATCTTGCTTTCTTTTGCACACCTGCAATTGCGAATCCGCAACTGCTCAAGCAGTGTGCCGAGAGAGGTATACGTGCGGCCTTCATTGCGTCAGCAGGGTATCGAGAGGCTGGTTCAGCAGGCGAGCAAGCTGAGCGCGATCTCGTACAACTCGCAGCCGAACTCGACATGCTGATTGCGGGACCAAATGGTCAGGGAGTTGTCAGCACTCCTGTATCGCTTTGCGCCCAGATCGTCGGTCCATACCCGCCGAGTGGTGGGATTTCCGTGGCCAGCCAAAGTGGCAACTTTGTTTCAAGCTTCCTCAACTACGCACGACAAACCGGGGTTGGTATAGCGCGAGCGATTTCTGCCGGAAATGCGGCGCAAACATCTGTTGGAGACTATTTGGAATGGTTTTCACACGATGATGAAACTCGTGTGAGTTTGGCATACATCGAAAGCGTCAATGACGGGAAGGCCCTTGAGAATTCATTTTCATTGGCACTACAACACAAACCTCTTGTAGTCGTAAAAGGTGGTGCAACCGCAGCTGGCTCGCGCGCTGCTCAAAGTCACACCGGCGCATTGGCAAGCAACGACAAGATTTTTGATGGCCTCTGCCGCAGTACTGGCGCATCTCGAGCACGAACCGTAGAAGAAGGTTTCGATATAGCCGCGAGTTTCGCGACACAACCACTGCCAAGAGGCAATCGGGTTGTCGTGCTGACAACAGTTGGTGGATGGGGAGTGGTCACATCGGATGCGATCGCACAAGATGGTGTACTTGACCTCATCACTCTTCCGACAGAACTGATTACTTCGTTGGATCAGTTATTGCCTCCACGCTGGAGCCGCAATAATCCAATCGACTGCGCAGGTGGCGAAACACGTGACACGATTCCGGCCATCCTCGATCTGGTCTGTGCACACGAGCAAGTAGACGCCGTGATTTTTCTTGGTCTGGGCATTCAAAGCAATCAAGCTCGAATGATGAGCGAAGGTCAGTTCTATCCTGATCATGGGCTTGAGAGAATCGTGACGTATCACCGCAGACAAGATGAGCGGTTTGCTCAAGCCGCGGATGAGTGCTCGACCAAATATGACAAGCCGGTTTTCGTGGCGACAGAACTAGCAGTTGCCGACCCCTTCAACCCAGGTCCGGCAACGGTAAGAGACTCAGGACGGTTGTGTTACGCCAGTGGTACTCGGGCTGCAACCGCTCTTGGCCATATGTATCGATATTCGCGCTTCATCGGTGTCGCGCGATGAATCAAAGCAGCAGCGGTGACATATCGCAATCAATGAGGCAGGCAAACAACAAGGTTCGTCTCGGTTCTGTTCGAGTTGTCGCAACACTGCTCTCAACAGTATTGCTCGTAGGCACTTCCGTTATTGGTTTGGCCTACAAGTTTGTCAATGACATTGGGGTTTCTGTGTCACCTCACGATTCGACGATCGAAGTACTTTCTCCCAATGCTTCTTTGCTCAACGCGCGACGTTTGCCAGCAATTGTTTCAGCCGAGATCCGTATAGGTGGGCTCGTGAGATCTCTGTCCGACACAGTTCGAAACTTTCCCAATCAATCCTGTCTCATCGTCTCTGTTGAGGGTCAACAAATAGCGTCCATAAAACCAAATCTGCCATTGATTCCGGCGAGCAATATGAAGTTACTTACGGCAGCAGCGGCGATTGAAGCGCTAGGTCCTGATTTTGTTTTTACAACGAAAGTTGTTGGTCTGAGTGAATCGAATCAAATTGTGGGAGATCTTTGGCTCGTAGGTGGGGGAGATCCTGTGCTCTCTACAATTGATTATCCGGCAACGGAGTCTTACCCAACGCTGCATCCAACCAATATCGGTTTGCTTGTCGACGCAATCGTCGCTGCTGGCATCACTGTTGTAACGGGCAATGTGGTCGGAGACGAGAGTCGATATGACACAGAGCGATTTACACCAACACTCGGCCTTGGCGTGCGGACAACTGAAGTCGGTCCGCTAGGTGCACTAATGCTGAACGATGGAGTTGTGCTTTCTTCGCCAATCAAACCTGATCAACCAGCGCTCTCGGCGGCACAAGAGTTTTTGAGATTGCTCAACGAACGCGGAATCATCGTGCAAGGCACCGCTCAGACCGGAACAGCTTCCGCCGATCTGCCTGTTATCGCAAGTATTAGTTCCGCACCACTGAGCGATGTTATTGCCGAGATGCTCACCAATAGCGACAACAACACAGCAGAGTTGATACTCAAAGAAGTTGGGCTTTCACGCTTGTCGACAGGTACGAGAATCGCTGGCACTCAAGCAGTGCAAACAATTATGCAAGATCTCGAATTGCCGGTAGACGGATTGGTCATGATAGATGGATCTGGATTGGACCGCGGCAATAGAGTCACATGCGCTCTTCTTGCATCGGTACTTGAGCGAGATGGAGGATTTGGTGTATTGGGGAAAGGTCTTGCTATTGCGGGCCAAACCGGCACACTTCGAGACTTGCTTGCCGAGACATCGGCGAGTGAACGATTGCATGCCAAGACTGGAACCTTGACTGGAGCAAAAGCGTTATCTGGATACGTGCAGTACACACCAGAAAAGGCAGCCGTCTTCACTCTCATTCTCAACGGGTCTGGTGTTTCAAACCAAGGCGCATATCGACCGATATGGAATGGACTTGCTAACGCTTTAGGGGCATTCACCGAGCATCCAAGCGTTGCAGATATTGCCCCATAGGACGTGTAAGTACATTCGCTCGTTCTCGCTGGTTTACTGGATGTGTGACTGATAAACGTTTTGGTGCCCGCTCGGCACGTAACTCATCACTTTCGGTTGTTGAGCTGTTCCAAATGGTTCGCGACTATGTCAAGCAGGAAACTCTTGATCCTCTGCGTGGAGTAGGTAGGTGGCTGGCCTGGGGGCTCGTTGGGTCGGTTGCGTTGCTGTTCGGAGCAGTTGTTGGGTTGTTGGGTCTACTTCGTCTCTTGCAGGCCGAGATATTCAATCAACCAAATGGTTTCACTTGGGTTCCGTACATGATCGTTGTCGGATTTGCTCTTGTGATGATCTGGCTTTCACTCACGCGCATCCAGCGTCCAAGTTTGCATAAAGAGAGTTAACCCAGTGACGACAGATAACGATTCGCGCATTACCAAGAGTGATTTGGAATTGAAGTTTCAGTCGCTTCAAGATGATCTCCAGGGTCGCGCATCCGACAAGAAGCAATCACTAGTAGCAGCAGCTTCCATCGCAAGTGGAGTAGTGGTACTGATTGCGTACCTACTTGGGCGACGAGGCGGTCGCAAGCGACGCAGCGTTGTAGAGATTCGTCGCTAGCTCTCGTGTGGTATCTCAAGATTGTCTGGCGCGCAGTGAAGTTCTTGCGTAATCGTCGCAAACCGGTTGTTGCTCGAGTGCACCTCAAAGATGACCAGATGATTTCAATTTCTCATTCCAAGCGCAAGGGTTTTTAACGATGGCACGTGCATTTGCAGCAGGCGAGAAGGTACTGATTCTTGACTCAAAGAAGAGGCGTTATCTCGCGACCTTGAGTGACGGCGGACAGTTTCACAGCCATTCGGGTGTCCTCGAACATAATGACATTATCGGCAGCCAAGAAGGCACCGTACTGAAGTCAACCAAAGGAGCGCATTACTCGATTCTGCGTCCAACGCTTGAAGATTTTGTTCTTGAGATGCCACGAGGCGCTCAGGTGATCTACCCGAAGGATCTTGCTCCGATTTGTATGATCGGCGACATTGGTCCTGGCATGAGAGTGTTTGAAACCGGTGTTGGTTCAGGAGCACTCTCAATGACGATGTTGCGCTATGGCGCAACAATTACCGGTTACGACATCCGTGAAGACTTTGCGAATCGGGCCACCTCGAATGTGCGATCTTTTCTTGGCGAAGAAGCGCTCGAACGCTACTCAGTGGAGATCCGCGACTCGTACGAGGGAATTGATGGTTCTGAATACGACAGAGTGGTGCTCGACCTTCCAGAACCCTGGAATGTCGTTCCGCACGCAGAGAAGGTTTTGCGTACGGGCGGCTTGCTTGTGGCGTACACGCCAAGTATCACTCAGGCGGTACAAGTACGAAAGTCGATGGGCGACGCTTGGATTGAGTCACGAACCATCGAGGTATTGCATCGCTCGTGGCACATTGAAGGTATGGCCGTACGACCTGACCACCGCATGGTTGCACATACTGCATTTCTTACCGTGTCACGATTTATCGGACACGCTATGCCAATCGAGCCGCCTACGGCTCAATGAAGATGCACTCGCCAGGACATTCCTCGGCGGATTCGATAACGCCATCTAACTGACTATCTGCAAACTCAGCCATGCCTTCTGCGCCTTGGGCATTGCCCTTAGCAGTTGCAAAAATCTTGTCCTTCTCACGAACGTAAGCCAAACCATCGTCGAGCAGGGTGAAAACATCAGGAGCAATTTCCTCACACAATCCGTCTCCAGTGCAAAGATCTTGATCAATCCAAACTTTCATGTTGGCTAGCTCCTTTTAGCTTGTAACTCTTAAATCGAATAGTGAAACCACATGGGGTACGCAGTCAAGATTACACGCCGCTTGTCAAAAAGTTGTGTTCTCGGCAAGGATTGCCCTATACGGTTTCTAAAGTAGCGAATTTATGGGAGGTGACTCATGACATCTAGTGCCGAAAAGGACTCAACCGATGGGTTGTCACTGGCCGATTTCAAGATTCAAATTGCACGTTTGACGGGCCAGAACGAAAAACTTTCGTACACGCTTCGAGAGGCCCGCGAGCACATTGCATCGTTGCGAGATGAAGTCGACAAACTTACACGCGCACCCGGCTCTTACGGAACAGTTGTTGGAATCAATGATGATCAAACTGTTGATGTACTTGCTAACGGTCGGAAGATCAGAGTTACAGCCCATACGGATGTTGACGTGGAACATCTTGAACTTGGTGCAGAAGTGATGCTCAATGACGCATTAAATATCGTGCTCGACCGCGGCAGCGACACAAGTGGAGAAGTTGTCTCCCTCAAGGAAGTTCTTGAAGATGGAATTCGCGCAATCGTTGTTGTACGAGGTGATGATGAGCGTGTGTGCGAGCTTGGAACCGCTATTCGCGGAATGCATCTTCGATCGGGGGACTTGTTGCGGCTCGACTCGCGTTCAAACTTGCTCCTCGAAAAATTGGATCAACCCGAAGTTGAGCACCTGCTTCTTCAGGAGATCCCAAATATTTCATACTCCGACATCGGTGGTCTTGATTCACAGATCGAGCAGATAGCTGATGCCGTCGAGTTGCCATTCCTGCACGCTGATCTATTTGCTGAGCATCACCTTCCGGCGCCTAAAGGAATTCTTCTGTACGGTCCTCCAGGGTGTGGCAAAACACTGATTGCCAAAGCTGTTGCAAATAGTCTCGCGCGCAAAGTTGCTGCACGAACTGGAGACGACAAAGGTCGTAGCTATTTCATCAACATCAAGGGTCCTGAGTTGCTCAATAAGTATGTGGGCGAAACCGAACGTCAGATTCGATTGATATTCGAACGAGCACGAGAAAAGAGTGAGGAAGGTTGGCCCGTAATTATTTTCTTCGATGAGATGGATTCGATGTTTCGTACTCGTGGAACTGGTATCTCTTCGGACATGGAGTCGACAATCGTTCCTCAGCTGCTCGCCGAGATCGATGGGGTTGAAGGTTTGAGAAATGTCATTGTCATCGGCGCTACCAATCGTGAAGATCTGATCGATCCAGCTATTCTGCGACCTGGTCGCTTAGATGTAAAAATCAAGATAGAGCGACCTGATGCCAACGCGGCACGACAAATTTTCGCTCGCTATCTGACCAATGACCTGCCAGTTGCCCAAACCGATATTGACAGTTTGGGAAGCGGAGATGTGGGGAAGGCGGTGCAGGAGATGGTTGATCACGCTGTCGCTGAAATGTATGCAATGAGCGAGGACAATCGTTTTCTTGAAGTGACTTATCAAAATGGTGAAAAAGAAGTGCTGTACTTCAAAGACTTTTCTTCTGGTGCGATGATTGAAAACATCGTGCGTCGCGCAAAGAAGCTTGCGATAAAGAGACTGATCGCATCTGGACCAAAGGGCATCTGCCTACCGGATTTGATCGAATCCATTCATCAGGAGTTCAAAGAACACGAAGATCTACCGAATACGACAAACCCTGATGATTGGGCCAAGATATCCGGCAAGAAGGGCGAACGAATCGTATTTATTCGCACGCTGGTACACGATCGAGATGAAACTCGGGCTGGTCGCGACCTTGGTGGCAAAGCAATCGAGCGAACGGCAACAGGGCAGTATCTCTAAGTGGCAACACCCAAAGTTTGCGGCATCGAAACGGAATACGGGATCATCTTCAAAGGTGGCGATGTCAGTCCAATTACCGCATCATCAATCATTGTCAATGCATATTCGAGAGGTAGAGAAGATCTTGTTGGTTGGGACTACATAGACGAACATCCCGGCAATGACGCAAGAGGCTATTCGCTGGATGATTATCTGTTTCCTGAATATGAAAGCCAGTTAGTGAATACAGTGCTCACAAATGGAGCTCGTTATTACGTAGACCACGCACACCCAGAGATCAGTACGCCCGAGTGTCGCAATGCTCTCGAGGCGGTTTTGTTTGATCGCGCGGGAGAAGAGATTATCCGCAGCAGCATGCATACAGCCAACGGAAATCTTCCCGAAGATTCCGAAATCGTTATCTACAAAAACAACTCCGATGGAAAAGGCAATAGTTACGGTTGCCACGAAAATTATTTAGTTTCGCGTCAGACCCCGTTTGCACAGATAGCACAACAAATCACCACGCATTTTGTCACCAGGCAAATCTATTGTGGTGCCGGAAAGGTGGGTGCCGAACACCGAGGGATTGTCGGCAAGGGTGAAGATCGATTGCCATTTCAAATTAGTCAGCGTGCAGATTTTTTTGAAGAGGAAATCGGTCTTGAGACAACGCTAAAAAGACCAATCGTCAACACTCGCGACGAGCCCCACTGCGATCCGACGAAGTATCGAAGATTGCATGTCATTGCAGGTGATGCCAACATGAGCGAAATAGCAACATTGCTGAAGTTGGGCACCACTTCAATTGTGCTTGCCATGATCGAAGATAATGCTTTTCCGTCGCATCTCATCATTAAGGATCCAGTTCGCGCCATTCGCCAAGTGAGTCACGACACTTCACTAACAACTGCCATCTCGATGGCGGATGGTCAAACAATGACCGCACTACAGATTCAGATGGAAATTCTTGAGGCATCGATTCGGTATGCCGATCGCTTCGGGCTCGAAGTTGTAGATGCAGAGGTGGGAAACGATGTGATGATGCGGTGGGCGAATGTGCTTGAAGGTCTCGACTCGGATCAACTTCTCGTTGCCGACATTGTTGACTGGATCGCGAAAAAGCGGATAGTTGACGGTTTTACACAACGTCATGGATTGCAACCTCACGATGCTCGCCTGAAGGCAATTGATCTGCAGTATCACGACATGCGATCTGATAAGTGTTTGGCACTTCGCGCAGGCCTTACAACTCTCTGTGCAAAAGAAGACGTAGTTTCTGCAATGGTCAATCCACCCGAGAGCACCCGCGCATATTTTCGTGGAACTGTCCTGCAACGGTGGCCCAATGACGTGATTGCCGCCAACTGGGACAGTGTTGTTTTCGACATTCCAAATCAGGGACTCAAACGGATACCGATGCCTGAACCACTGCGAGGTACTCGCAGTTTGGTGGGAGAATTGCTGGCAAGTTCGCAGAACCCATCTGATCTCGTTGAGAAATTGAGTATGCAGTTCGAGTGATTTCGGACTAGCGGCCTGACAAGTTATTCGCTATGGTTCAACCATGCCAGAGCAATTAAAGAAAACTTCTCAGACGAAAAAATCAGTGGCGCCAACAGTTGATCTCACCCCAACTGTTGCCAGTAGCTCCAAGAATCTCACGGCCGAACTCGACAGCCTGCTCGACGAAATCGATGAAGTACTTGAATCCAACGCCGAAGAGTTCGTCAAAAGCTATGTGCAAAAAGGTGGGCAGTAGCCCTAACCTACAGATATATGTCAATGCCGATGTTTTCCTTTGAGCAGGATCCCGGTGCGAGTTTCGGCGAACTGTTGAAGAGGGTTGGATTATCGCCATTTGGTGATTCAGGACCCACAAATGATCTTCTGGTTCCACACGCCACGACGTGTGTTGCGCTTCGCTGCAAAGACGGTGTTGTCATGGCGGGTGATCGAAGAGCCACTTCAGGCAACTTGATCAGCCATCGCGAAATGGAAAAAGTAGTGCAAGCGGATCAATTCAGTGGTGTTGCGATTGCCGGTGCAGCTGGACCCGCAATGGAAATGGTCAAATTGTTTCAGCTGCAAATTGAACACTACGAGAAGGTGGAGGGTCAGTCCCTTTCGCTTGAAGGGAAAGCCAACCAACTTTCGATGTTCGTCCGCAGCAATCTTCCTGCAGCGATGCAAGGTTTTATGGTCGTTCCAATTTTCGCCGGCTACGACACACTTCTCAAACACGGACGATTGTGGAATTATGACGCAACAGGTGGCCGTTACGAAGAGCATGATTTTGTTGCGACAGGCTCAGGAATGTTGCATGCAGGAACTGTTTTGCGAATGGGCTGGAAGCGCGACATGTCCGTAGTTGAAGGTGTTGAGCTCACGGCTCGAGCTTTGTGGGAAGCATCAGATGCCGATTCAGCGACGGGCGGGCCAGACGCGTTGAGAGGTATTTATCCAGTAATTGCCTCAATCACAAGCGATGGTTTCACGCGAATTAGCGACGATCAACTCAAGACCACATATGAAGCAATCGCGAAAGGAGTCGTTCAGCGATGAGCATGCCTTTCTACGTCGCTCCTGAGCAAATGATGAAGGATCGCGCCGACTACGCGCGAAAGGGGATAGCTCGTGGTAGAGCGTTAGTTGCGTTGCAGTACGACGATGGAATCGCCTTGGTGGCCGAAAACCCTTCCAACACCTTGCGCAAGATAAGCGAAATTTATGATCGGATTGCTTTTGCTGGAGTCGGTAAATATAACGAGTTTGATCAATTGCGAGTTGCAGGAGTGCGCGCTGCAGACCTTAAGGGTTACCAGTTCTCGCGTCTTGACGTTGATGCTCGAGGTTTAGCAAATCAATATGCACAAATCTTAGGACAAACTTTTACTCACGAAATGAAACCTTTGGAAGTAGAAATTCTCGTCGCCGAAGTTGGGCTTACGCCAGATCGCGATCAGTTGTTTCACATTATGTACGACGGAACAGTTATTGACGAGCACCAATTTACGGTGCTGGGTGGCGATATGGATACAATTCGTGAGCGAATGTCCGAACGCTTTGTTGCTGGATCAACTCTGCAAGATGCAGTCAAGTTTGCACATCAGTCATTGAGTGTTGGCGATTCGCTCATTAACGCTTCAGATCTAGAAGTTGCAGTGCTCTCACGCAACAATTCACGTCGATGCTTCACGAGGCTCAGCGACTCTTTAATCGC
>WLPO01000022.1 GCA_009698745.1 Actinomycetota bacterium | reverse complement strand
GTGACTCTGATCGTTCGCGCACGACTTGCCGGTATTGACGAGTCGCTCGAAGAAGCAGCAGGCGACTTGGGTGCGCCTCCAGGGCGCGCATTTCGACAGATCACATTGCCGCTCATTGCGTCGGCGATGGTGGCTGGTGGACTGCTTTCGTTTGCGCTTTGCCTTGATAACGCTGTGATCTCGACATTGATCAGTGAGGCTGGCTCGACCACATTCCCGGTCGCACTCTTGGGCGCTACTCGTAGCACCATTAAGCCGTTTTGGGGTGTAGGCGCAGCGCTGTTATTTATCGTCACGCTCAGCGCGTTGTGGTTTTTGGCTGTCATTCTGCGTCGCGGAGGCGATTCGGCAAGCAAGATTGCTGCCACATTTACTGGCGGCTCGTAAATCGTGGCTGAAGGCAAGGTTGTTCCCAAGATTGCCGTTGGTCCGCAAGGTGCTGCCGACTGGGCATGCGATGCCGTACGGGCGGGTGGCGGAGAAGTAGTTGATGTATCCGAAGCTCAAGGTCTTGTATGGACTGACTTCGACACAACGGAAGAACTTGTTGCAACGCTTGCGCGCAATCCCAAGATTGCATGGGTGCAAGTTCCATTTTCGGGTGTCGAAACGTACATGCCGTATATCGATGGAACGCGCACATGGACAAGTGCCAAAGGTGTGTTTGGTGGAGCAGTTGCCGAACTCGCGCTTGGGCTGTTGATCGGGGGAATGCGACATGTTGCTGGTTATGCACGTGAAAAGCAATGGTCCGAAGATCACGGTCGCACATTGTTTGGCGCGCGAGTAACAATTCTTGGTGCCGGAGGGATCGCTCAATCGCTGATCTCAATGTTGCAACCGTTTGGTTGTCGCATCACGGTGGTGCGTAATCGACAGGGTGAATTGCTCGGAGCGGACGAAGTTGTTACGACGTCCAAACTCAATACGGCATTGTCGCAAGCTGACGCCGTGGTAATGGCACTTGCGCTTACGCCCCAGACGATTGGCATTATGGGTAGAAAACAATTTGAAATGATGCAAGCACATGCATGGCTTGTCAACGTGGGGCGCGGTAAGCAAATTGTCACTGACGACTTGGTCTGGGCTCTTGAAGCAGGGGAGATTGGTGGTGCGGCATTAGACGTCACCGACCCCGAGCCGCTGCCTACAGGTCATCCTTTGTGGTCAATGCCAAACTGCATCATCACACCCCACGTTGGTAATACTGCCGAGATGGTTCCACCGCTGTTGGCATTGCGAATCACCGAAAATGTGCGTCGCTTTGCTACTAGTGAAACGCTGGTCGGCATTATTGATCAAACAGTTGGGTATTAGTGTCGCAACAACATCACAATTATTACGAAGTGCTGGGAGTATCACCTAGCGCATCGACGGAACAATTGCGTGCCGCTTATCGAGAAAAAGTACGCATCATTCACCCCGACAGTGCAGTGGCTGCGTCACCATCTGCATCACTGCAAATGGCTGAAGTAGTTCACGCATGGTCGACGTTGTCCAACCCCGATCTCAGGCGCGCGTACGATGAAGACTTTCTGGAGTCGATCGAGTTTCCACCAGCGCCAATCGTGCGTGGGCAATTCCCCAAAAGTTTGATCGGATGGATTCTTACGGTCGGTATTTTGGGTGTGCTGGTGCTCGATGCACTGAGTAGTCCGATTGCTCCCATAAAACCAGACGGGTTGTTGCAGTCGGGATCATGTGTTGTCATTGACGCCAACAAACTTGCTGTTGAAGTGGGGTGTGAAGTTGAACATTATGGAGTTGTGCGGCAGTTGGTTGGCTTTGATATGACATGCCCTTCAGATACTGAATCAGTACGGGATCGGCAAGGAATGGGTCAGGCGTGCGTTGTACCGAGCCATTAGCGGGCTGTACCCTGTGCGTTCTCGGGCGGTTAGCTCAGTCGGAAGAGCGCCACGTTCACATCGTGGAAGTCGTGGGATCGAGGCCCATATCGCCCACGAGAACTAGTGTTTAGTCGTGGCCCAGCAGTGCGAAAGACCAGGATGCGCGCAACCCGCAGCGGTTGAATACATTATTGATCCGCAAAGTTTGTTATTGACGCTTCAGAATTATGACGTGGTCAAAGGTGAGCGTCGAAGTGCGTTATGCGTGACTCATGGCGATCGAATGAGCGTGCCAAAAGGTTGGTCGATTGATGATCGCCGAGAAGATCCACCGCGTTTATTTAAGACTCCCAAATCGGTTGTGGCACCAGCGAAAAGTACGACTAAAAAGTCGGTGACT
This sequence comes from Actinomycetota bacterium, assembly GCA_009698745.1. GTDB lineage: Bacteria > Actinomycetota > Acidimicrobiia > Acidimicrobiales > Ilumatobacteraceae > UBA3006. The sequence goes on along the minus strand of WLPO01000022.1, from coordinate 17,004 downwards.
GATTCGAAGCAGAAAAAGAAGCCAGCACCGCGACCAATGTTGTTTCAGACGGAAAATCAAAATGCGGAAGAAGTGCGAGAAGTGCAAACACCGGTTTCAAAACCAGTAGTGCGCGATGCAGATCTTGAAGAGACAAAAGCGATGCAATGGACTCCGCAATTTGATCGCACCGATGACTTGGGTGGGGTATTGCGACCAAAAGGAAAATTGTTGAGCCGTGCATTCGGTCTTGATGAAACAATTGAATATCCCCGACCCGTTATTGATGATGAACCTGCAGTCGAACTCGAACGAGAGACGTTCAACGAGTTCGATATTCCCTAATAAACGATCGCTGACAAACATTGCCTATGGACGTCACTGCAACTGTTGGAGCACCTGTTGGTGCAGAAAAACTGTTTGAAGTAGTAGCTGATCTGACGTCGTATCCGCATTGGCTTGGCATTGTGCATCAGGTGACGGCAGAGCCGTCTGAATCTGGTGATCCCAGCGCGTGGCTGGTTGAATTGCGTGGCAAAGTGGGGCCATTTGCTCGATCAAAACGATTGCGCATGGTGCGATCTGAGTGCCAGAGCCCGAGCGTGGTTGCATTTGAGCGTTGCGAGACCGATGGGCGTAAGCATTCGCCGTGGGTGCTGACTGCACAGGTTGAGGCAACCAGTTCCGGCTCAAATCTGAGGGTGAATTTGCACTACGGAGGCACATTATTTACGGGTGGTGTACTGGAACGACTACTTGCGGATCAAATTGTGCAAGGAAGAGAGCGGTTGCTCGCTGTGTTGCAAGCGTAAGAAACCTGCGCAACTATGTTGCGGGGATTTCGCGCTTTGAAGACATTTTGACTGGTTGACCAGCGGCGAGCTGTCCGCAGGCAGCGTCAATATCGGTGCCACGATTGCGACGGATGGTCACGTTGATGCCCAAGTCTTCGAGTTGCTCTGCAAAATCCCGCACACCTTGTGCTGAAGTTCCTTTTGTTGGCCAGCCTGGTGTTGGGTTGAGCGGAATGAGGTTGACGTGTGCAGACGGGCGCAAGCGCTTGCAAAGTCGTGCGAGTTCTTTTGCGTCTTGTGGTTGATCGTTGACGCCTTCGATCATTGCCCATTCAAAACTGACTCGACGATTCTTGACGCGTAGATAATCGGCACACTCTTGCACCAAGTCGGCAATGGGGTAGCGCTTATTGATTGGTACGAGACGGTCGCGCAATGGGTCGCGTGCAGCGTGCAGTGACACGGCCAAATTGACGGGAAGTGGACGTTGTGCAAGCGCACGAATGCCGGGAATGATGCCGACTGTTGAAATGGTGAGGTGGCGAGCAGAAATGCCAATGTCGTGGTGCATGCGTTCGACAGCGCCCCACACCGCTTCTTCGTTGGCGAGAGGCTCGCCCATTCCCATGAAGACCACGTTTGCAACGCGTTGTTCTTTCTTCGCGCTCTCGCGCGCCGCACGCACTACTTGCTCGACAATTTCTCCGCTCGTGAGATGACGAGTAAAGCCTGCTTGACCTGTTGCGCAAAAACCACAGGCCATCGCACAGCCCGCCTGTGTGCTCACGCAAACCGTTGCACGTTCTTTGTAGTGCATCAACACGGTCTCAACCGGGTGGCCTCCATCGGCAAGGGACCACAAAAACTTTGTGGTGTCGCCCTTGTCGCTGACGCTTGTTGAGGTCAGGTTGAGCGCTGCTGGGAACTGTTCGTTCAACTTGTTGCGCAAGGCAACCGGAAGTGTAAGCATCTGGGCAGGCTCAACAAACTGTTGATACAGGCCTTCCCACACTTGCTTAATGCGAAATGCTGGCTGACCTTCTAAGAGAGTGGTGATGTCTTCGCGCGACGCATCGTAAAGACTGACCATGTATGTAGTTTACAAGTGCTTTTGCGCAAGTGTGTTGAAGTCGGTCATGCGTGCACGAAGCACATCGAGGCTCGCTGTCCAAAATGCTTCGTCAGTGACATCGAGTCCAAACGCAGCACCAAGTTGCTCTGCAGTGTCCATGCCTGCTCGTGAAAGCACGTCGTCGTAACCGCTACGGAAATGCTCTGGATCATGCTGGAAGCGTGCATACAAACCAAGCCCAAAGAGAAGGCCATATGTATAGGGCCAGTTGTAGAAGTGGCTGCCGTAATAATGCGGCTTGAGCACCCACATGTGAGGGTGGGCTGTCGATTGATCGATGCCGTCACCGTAGGCATCTCGCTGCGACGAGAGCATGATCTCATTCAGTTCGCTTACGCCAAGAGTGCGGTGCTGTCGGCGGGCAAAAACTTCGGTTTCAAATAAGAATCGGCTGTGAATGTCGACGACAACCTGTGATGCTCCAATGAGATCCACGTTGAGCAGTGCAAGTCGGTCATCGCCTTGCAGTTTTCGCAAGCCTTCCTCGACGACGAGAGTCTCACAAAAAATACTTGCTGTTTCTGCAAGCGCCATTGGAACTCGCTTTTGCAATGCAGTTCGCTCGGCCAACTGTGTGTTGTGATACGCATGGCCAAGTTCGTGTGCTGTCACTTGCGCAGAGTCAACGCTGCCGCTCCAGTTGAGCAAGACAAGCGATCGATCCTTTACAAATGACATGCAAAACGCACCACCAACTTTGCCACTTCGTGGTTCTGCATCGATCCATTGCTCGGCAAGTGAGCGATCAACTAGGTGTGAGAGTTGATCGCTGTAACTCGCAAATGCACCTTTAACCAAACTGATTCCCTCATCCCATGAGATGGCGCCCGGAGAGACTGAGAGTGGAGCAAAGAGGTTCCACCAGGACAAACCGTTGGTGTCACCGGCGAGTTGAGCCTTGACCCTCATCCATTTACGAAAATCTGGGAGCGATGCGTGTACTGCCGACTGCATTGCATCAAATGTCGCGCGACTCACACTATTTCCATACAGCGATGCATCGAGTGGCGAATTCCAGTTGCGTCGACGATTGACAGTGTTGGCTTCACCTTTGATTGAGTTCATTGCGGCTGCGCATGCGACTGCAATAGTTGGCCATGCTTGCATTTCTGCGTCGTAAGCGGCCTTGCGTGTTGCCAAGTCACCATCTGTTGCAAGTCCACGAACTGCGGCCATCGGCATGTTTGTGGTTCCACTTGGAAGATGTACATCGATGCTCAGTTGCGAAGTGAGGTCTCCTTGCAAGCGACCCCAGGCTGATGAACCTGTAGTACCCAGCTCGGAATACAAACCCTCTTCAGCTTCTGACATCTGGTGCTCGCTGCGAGCTTGTAGGCGTTGAAGCGGGCCGAGATGTTCGCGTGCCTCAATGCTGACTGCCGCAAGTGCGTCTGCACCTAACGACGCAACCCAATCTGCGAGGCGTGCAAGTAGCGGCGATACTCGTGCATCCAGGGTTTCAAGTTCGCTGAGCAAACCTTGAGCCTGCTCATGACGTGAGTCGGTGCTGACAGTCGCATAAATGTATGCACCCAAGATTTCGGATTCTTCAACTGTTGAGTTGAAAGATTTGATCACAGCATCTGCTGCTTGTCCATCGGCATCATGTGGAGCGCGTGGCTCAATAGCCCTCACATTGTGTTGGTCGAAAAGTTGCTCCATGCGCGACACCGTTGCTCCGGCACGCTCCATTGCGTCGGTGAACGAACGAGATGAAAAAGACTCATGTACATCAGCAACCGACCAGCGGGGAAGTGATGCGGATTCTTGGTTTTCGACAGTTGGCATGCGCTAAAAACTAGTGCACATCACCAACAAATGCACACTGCTGGTGATGGCTTGTAAAACCAAGAGATGTGTACATGTTGAGCGCGGCGCTGTTTTGGTTGTCTACGTACAACATGCCAACAGTGGTGCCAAGTTTGGCTAGATGTTGCAATCCCGCCACGGTGAGAGATCGACCTAGACCTTTGCCCGCGCGATCTGGGTCAACTGCAATCACATAAATTTCCCCCAACACGGGTTGCGTCTCGAGATGCAGTTTTGTCCAGCAAAAGCCGGCCAACTTGTTGTCAATGTGATGCAGCAAAAAACCGTTTGGATTAAACCATGGTTCTTGTTGTCTCGATGCAAGAATCTCTGTGGTCCATCCACCCTGTTCGGGGTGATTGCTGAACGCACGATTGTTGACATCGAGCCAGGATTGCTCGTCTGTTCCCACGCGAAATGCGCATGTCTCGATTGGTGTGGCGCTGTTGTACGCCTCTTGGCTGAGCGGAAGGTCGACGCGCATCTGGGTGACAGTGCGACCGATCGTAAAGTTGACGCTCTTGGCGAGTTGCTGATGAACTTGTGTTGGTTCGTACACCCACCAATACACATGCCCTCCACCCTCATGCGAAATGATTTCTATTGCGGCAGCGAGCATCTCTGGACCAATTGAGGCCATGTCGTAGCGGTGGTGTGGGTCGACAATCAAATCAAGTGACCACGAATCGTTGCCGCGAGAAACCTGGCAATAGGCAACCATATGGTCATGGCCGGGGATGTACGCATGAAGACCAGCGAATCCAGGACGTCCACCTTGGCGTAGATCAATCCAGAGGTGGTCGGAAAGCGGTCTCACTCCGTCGGCACGCTCGACTCTTCGAAGTAAGCCTTCGACTTCAGAAAGATCGTCGGTGGCAGACCGCTTTTTGATGTCGAGGTGTGCCATAACCATCAGGTTATCTGCGCCAATCGCTAGTGTTCGGCACTGTGGCTGTATCGAAAAAGCAATTGACCAATAAATCTGGAGTGAAAGTTAATCAGAAAATCCTCGATCGTTCGTCCGAAATATTGAGCAGGCTCAAGAACATTTATGGTGCTCCGATTTGCGAACTTACTCATGAAAATGCTTTTCAATTATTGAGCGCAACTATTTTGTCAGCGCAATGCACCGACGCCCGCGTCAATATGGTGACGCCAGCTTTGTTTGCCGAATTTCCAACAGCACAAAAAATGGCCGTGGCTGATGTTGCGCGAGTTGAAGAACTTGTGCGCAGCACAGGTTTCTATGCAACCAAAGCAAAGAACTTGGTTGGAATGGCTCGCAATGTAATGGAGCGATTCAATGGAGAAGTGCCAAGCGAAATGGAAGACTTGGTCACACTTCCGGGTGTAGGCCGAAAGACCGCAAATGTTTTGCGGAGCGTGGTGTTTGACCTACCCGGGCTACCTGTAGACACGCATGTAGGACGATTGTCGCGCCGACTCGGACTGACCAAAGAAGAAGATCCTGTCAAGGTTGAGTATGAGTTGAATGCGATGTTTGACCCGAAAGACTGGGGTGGATTTAGTTTGCGGCTAATTTTGCATGGGCGTCGAGTGTGCGATGCAAAGAAGCCAAAGTGTGATGTGTGTGAGCTTGCAGATATTTGTCCATCGTCAGAGATGCCGTACGGGAAATTGAAAGTCGCGCCAAAGACAAAGAAAGCCAAATAACGATGCCCAAGAAAAGTTCTGCCGATGGCGCAGCAAACACCGAGAGTACAAAGGCCGAGCTTGCGGCAATCGCCGACACGCTTGATCGCTGTAGAGAACGTCTTGCTTCGCTTGGTGCGTCGCGACTGATAGCAATACGCGATCCAAAGAATGCTGACGCAGGGGATGACTTATTGACTGCAATCTACGAAGCTGAGCGGGGGCTCAATACCGCTCTGCGACTTGTTCAACGTGCGGCACGCCAAGGGCGCTAGTACCCTGACGACCGTGACTGGAGCACCCGAAAAACTTCCAATCAAGATGCTCAACGATCGTCTGTTGGTGCGCATACCTCAGGGCGAAAATGAGCGCCGGTCGCATGGCGGAATCGTGATTCCCGCAACAGCCCAGGTGGCAAAGCGATTGGTGTGGGCAGAAGTGGTGGCAATGGGTCAGAATGTTCGTGCGGCAGAAACAGGGGATCGAGTGCTGTTTAGTCCAGATGATCGATACGAAGTTGAAGTCGGAGGCCAGGATTACATCATGTTGCGCGAACGAGATATACATGCAGTCGCAGCAACTCGGATCGAAGCAAGTACGGGGTTGTACATCTAATGCAATTTTTTCCAAGCCGCGCAGATTTTCATTTACTTGCTATTTCGCACACAGTTGTGCCTGTCTGGACGGAAGTGTTGGCGGACATGGAGACACCCGTCGCTGCTTACATGAAACTGGTTGGAGACGAACCAGGATTTTTGCTCGAATCAGTTGAAAATGGCGAGCGCTGGAGCAGGTATTCATTCGTTGGTCGTAACCCTTTAGCAACGTTGGTCTTGCGCGATGGTCAGATCACAACAACGGGCGAGGTGCCTAACGGTGTTGTACTTGATAAAGGCATGTTGGCCGCAATGGAGTCACTACTTAAGATTTACAAGGCACCCGTAATGAAGGAGTTGCCACCTTTGCAGGGTGGTCTGATGGGTTTTTTGGGATATGACATTGTTCGCGAGGTGGAGGATCTTCCAAATACACCGCGCGATGACCGCAAATTACCTGATGCGACTATCAGCGTGATTGGTTCGCTCGCTGCGTTCGATCACTGGAGACAACGTGTCTATTTGCTGGAAAGCGTTCCGCTGATCAAACTCAACAATGTTCAGATCGATGCCGCGTATGACGCCGCTATTGGACGAATCAAACAAGCAGTTGCTGACTTAACAAAACCATTGTCGTATGTGGCTGTTGAGCCTCCACGGCCCGACGACTACAAACCAAAATTTGATCCAAAGAAAAACGGTAGTTCGTACCAGCGAGCAGTTTTGGCCGCAAAGGAATACATCCAAGCTGGAGACATATTCCAGGTAGTACTTTCGCAGCGATTTGATGTGCGGCTCAATGCCGATCCGTTCGATGTGTATCGCGTGCTGAGACAGGTCAACCCAAGTCCTTATATGTATTACGTCAAGCACCCTGAATTAACAATTGTTGGTAGTTCTCCTGAACCAATGGTCCAACTGCGCGACGGCAAAGTAATTAGTCGCCCAATTGCAGGCACCCGAAAACGGGGCAGCGATGAAGAGCACGATCGCAAATTGGCTGCTGAATTGAAAGAAAATCCCAAAGAGATTGCAGAACATGTGATGCTCGTAGACCTCGCCCGCAACGATGTGGGTCGCGTTGCCGAGTTTGGAACTATGAATGTTGACGAGTTCATGTCGCTCGAGCGTTACAGCCACGTCATGCATCTCACATCGCAAGTGTCGGGTCAACTTAAGAAGGGGCTTGGACCAATTGATGTGCTGCGCGCAACATTGCCAGCTGGCACGGTGAGTGGAGCTCCAAAGGTGCGAGCGATGGAAATCATCGACGAACTCGAACCTGTCAAGCGTGGCCCGTATGCAGGTGTGGTTGGTTATGTGGATTTCTGTGGCAACTTGGACACTGCAATTGCGATTCGCACAATGTTCATTGGCGAGCATGGAGCATCGTTGCAGGCAGGTGCCGGAATCGTTGCTGACAGCATTCCCGAAGATGAGGACCTCGAGTGCTTCAACAAGACTGCCGCATTGATGGCCGCTATTCCCGCAGCACGCCGCATGACTGCAGCGCGCAAGGATGCATCCGGTATTCAATGAGTGATCGCACTTGAGTAATTCCTGGTTTTGGGTCTCGGTTGATCGAGATGCAATCACTGTTACCGGCTTGGATGCAAAGTCGTATCTGCATTCGCAACTCAGTCAAGATATTGCGTCAATGCAACCCGGCGATGTTCGAAATTCGTTGCTGCTACAACCAACCGGCAAAGTCGATTCATTGCTTCGGGTTACTTGTGCAGCGGCTGATCGTTTTGTATTGGACTGCGATCCAGGTTTTGGTGAGTCAACTGTTGCACGGCTAAGCCGTTTCAAGATCAGAGTCAATGCTGATATCGAGTTGCAACGTCAAACATGGCGAGCAATTCGAAACACATCCTTAGTTGCTGACTCAACGGCTATTGATCCACCATTTGATGTCAGTGGGGCAATACCCGCTTGGCGAAGTGATGGAACTGCATATGACATTTTTTCTCCTGGCATGTCACTGCCTGCGACATTGCGACAAGGTACACAGAGCGAATTTGATCAGTCTCGTGTTCGTGCAAAGTGGCCGGTGATGGGTGTCGATATCACGACCGAGATGATCCCGGCAGAAACAAGTGTGGTCGAAGTAGCGGTGAGTTTCACCAAGGGTTGTTATCCGGGTCAAGAACTTGTCGAGCGAATGGACTCGCGTGGGTCAATGGCGCCGCGCCGGTTATGTAGGGTACTTTGTGCCCCAGAGACAAAAGTGGGTGATGTGGTAGTTGTCGAAGGAGAAGTTGTCGGCATGTACACCACCGTGGCAGGCGAGTTTGCGCTGGCATTGATTAAGCGCGGAGTCGAAATAAGCGACCCATTTGGAGAAATTTCGCGCCTCTAGAATGACTACATGACTTACATCTACGCGTTTGATCACAAGCACCGTAAATCGCCGATGAGTCTCAAAGACTTGTTGGGTGGCAAAGGTGCCAACTTGGCCGAGATGATGAGTGTGCTTCATTTGCCGGTGCCGCACGGCTTTACGGTGACTACCGATGCGTGTCGCGACTATATGCACGGTGGCTGGCCAAAGAGCCTCGACAAAGAGATCACGCTGCAAGTTGCAGCACTTGAGCGCAAGATGAAGGCGCGCTTGGGGGATCCTTCGAGTCCGTTATTGGTATCGGTGCGCTCTGGCGCCAAGTTTTCGATGCCAGGAATGATGGACACGGTTCTCAACCTGGGCCTCAATGACAAGAGCGTGGTTGGTTTGGCTCGCACCACAAATGACGAACGTTTTTCATATGACAGTTATCGCCGCTTTATCTCGATGTACGGCCGAATTGTGCTTGGCATTGACGGTGCAAAGTTTGAGCATCCATTCGATGATGCCAAGAAAATGGCCGGCGTCAAAAGCGATGCAGACTTGCCAGCATCGGCATTGAAGGCTCTGTGTGAGACATACAAGCAGGTCGTCAAGGCCGAGACAGGACGCGAATTTCCGCAAGACCCGATGAAGCAATTGCGAGGTGCAATTGAAGCAGTATTTCGTTCGTGGAACGGTGCACGAGCAATTGCGTATCGAGTGCGTGAAAAAATTAGTCATGATTTGGGCACTGCGGTCAACGTGCAAGCGATGGTCTTTGGAAATCGTGACAACAACTCGGGCACGGGTGTTGGTTTTACTCGCAACGCAGCAACAGGCGAAAACAAACCGTACGGAGATTTTTTGGTGAACGCTCAGGGCGAAGACGTTGTTGCAGGTATTCGCAATACCGAAACGCTGGACGACCTCAAGCGACAGTTCCCTGCAATCCACGCAGAGTTAATGACGATTTTTGATCGACTTGAGCGTCACTACAAAGATATGTGTGACACAGAGTTCACGATTGACCAAGGCAAGTTGTGGATGTTGCAGACACGAGTGGGTAAGCGAACTGGTGCTGCTGCGTTGCGAATGGCGGTTGACATGACCAAGCCTTCGGGCAAGGGCAAAGCCGCATGGAAGATTTCTAAAAAGGATGCGCTCATGCGCGTTGCTGCCGACCATTTAGATCAGGTGTTGCATCCACAGTTTGCAAATAAGTCGAAGGCGCTCACAAAGGGTCTTGCTGCATCGCCAGGTGCCGCTGTTGGCGCTGTCTATTTCACTGCAGACGATGCGGCGGCTGCTGCAGGACGCGGCGAAGCGGTGATCTTGGTGCGTAGCGAAACAAGTCCAGAAGATGTCCACGGCATGATGGTTGCAAAGGGGATCTTGACTGCTCGTGGCGGACTTGTAAGTCACGCAGCAGTGGTTGCCCGCGGCTGGGGTACTCCTGCAATCGTTGGTGCAGAATCTGTGCATATCGATGGCAAGAAGTTCACTGTTAGCGACACGGTTGTTCGCGAAGGTGACGTCATTTCGCTTGACGGCACTACGGGCGAAGTCATTCTCGGTGCGATGACGCTCGCTGCTGCCGAGCCAACAAAGGAGTTTCATACCATTTTGAAGTGGGCGGACGAGGTGCGTAAAGGCAAGCTCTCTGTGCGGGCCAACGCTGATACAGATGAAGATGCGACTAAGGCGCGCGAATACGGAGCAGAAGGTATTGGTCTGTGCCGCACTGAGCACATGTTTTTGGCGCCAGATCGGTTGCCGGTTGTGCGACGGATGATTTTGGCAAGTACGCCAGCAGAAGAGACTGCAGCGTTGGAAGAACTTCGCAAAGTACAGACCGAAGACTTCGCTGCATTGCTGCGCGCGATGAGCGGATTGCCTGTCACTGTGCGTTTGCTCGACCCGCCATTGCACGAGTTTTTGCCCCGCGTTGACGAACTCGAGATCAAGAAGGCAACAGTTGGTTTGTCGGCAGAAGAAACGAAGCTGATGGAAGCTGCGCATTCCTGGGCAGAAGTCAACCCAATGCTCGGAACTCGTGGAGTTCGCCTCGGTGTGATCAAACCCGGGTTGTATGCAATGCAAGTGCGGGCGCTACTCGCGGCCGCCGACATCGTTGCCGGCGAGGGCTATTCACCGATCGTTGAAGTGATGATTCCGCTCACCGTGACAAAAGAAGAGTTGGCATTGGCTCGCGGCTGGGTTGAGCAAGAGATTCTCGATCACGGCAAGCAGTTGAAGACTGCGCCAAAGTCTGGTGCTAAAAAAGCAATAAAAGGCTCGATCAAAAAATCGAAACAACCAAAGGTGACCATCGGAACGATGATCGAAACACCGCGAGCAGCACTCGTTGCCGGCGAGTTGGCCGAGATCAGCGACTTCTTCAGCTTTGGAACTAACGACCTCACACAAATGACTTTTGGTTTTAGCCGCGACGACGTTGAAAGTCGCATGATGCCTGCATATTTAGAGGCAGGACTCCTGAAGCGAAATCCATTTGAGACCATTGATCAAGTTGGAGTTGGTGAACTTGTGCAAATTGCAGCCAAACGCGGTCGTAAAGCAAAGCGCGGAATTAAATTGGGTGTTTGCGGAGAACATGGCGGTGATCCGGAATCAATCGGATTGTTTTATCGTGCGGGACTTGACTACGTGTCGTGTTCGCCGTATCGTATTCCTATAGCCCGACTTGCGGCAGCGCAAGCGATCATCGGGGGAAGTAAAGCCGAAACTAAATAGTTTCGGCGTAAAACCCGAGAGGTCAAAGGAAAAATGGTCAGCACTCTATTTAGCGCAGGCTCACGAAGTGAAAATTTTGTAGATATCACAGTCCCATGGTGGGGTTGGGAAATGTTGTTGGGAGTTATCGCAACATTGCTCCTCGTTGACATTCTTATCGTCCACCGTCGCCCTCACGTCGCACATCTCAAGGAAGCGGCAATTGAATCCATCGTTTGGGTGAGCATTGGTGTTGGTTTTACGTTTGTCATCTGGGCAATGTTTGAACGAGCTGCTGCTGTTGAGTACATCAGTGGATACTTGATCGAGAAGAGCTTGAGCGTTGACAATGTTTTTGTGTGGGCGATGATTTTCTCTCATTTCCAAGTACCGCGCGAATATCAGCACCGAGTGTTGTTCTGGGGAATTTTCGGCGCGCTCGTCATGCGTTTCGTCTTCATCTTCCTTGGCGTTGCAATCATCGAGCGATTTGATTATGTGTTGATCGGTTTTGGTCTGTTTCTTATCTACACCGGTATTGGGGTGTTCAGACACGGAGACGAGGACGAAAAGGATCCATCGGATACACGAACGATGCGATTGTTTAATCGTTTTATTCCAACTACTGATGAGCTGGATGGTCAGAAGCTCTTCACCAAAAAGAACGGCAAACGACTCGCAACTCCATTGCTTGCGGTTTTGGTCGTGATCGAAATCTCGGATTTGATCTTTGCGGTTGACTCAGTGCCAGCAGTACTTGCGGTGAGCCACGAGCAATTCATCGTGTTTGCGGCAAATGCTTTTGCCATCATGGGCTTGAGGGCGCTCTACTTTTTGTTCGCCGATATCAAAGACCGCTTTGTCTATCTCAAGCCAGCCATCTCGGTGCTTCTGATTTATGTTGGTCTCAAAATGACGGTCGCGCACTGGTACCACGTCCCAACGTGGCTCTCCCTACTGTTTATATTGACGGTAATGACGATCGCAATAGTCGCTTCCGTGATCCAGGACCGCAAGCACTAGTCTGCTTGGCGTGGCCATTAGTGATGACGACATAGAGCGGCTGCGCGAAACCGTTTCGTTGGTAGACGTTGTGCAGGGGTACCTGCCTTTGCGCAGAGTCGGGCGCAACTGGGTGGGTCTGTGCCCATTTCATGCCGAAAAATCTGGGTCGTTCAATGTGCGCGAAGAAACGAAGCGCTACCGATGTTTTGGTTGTGGCGCAGCGGGTGATGTATTTAAATTTGTGCAAGAAATTGAGCACCTCGACTTTGTTGGATCAATTGAGCATCTGGCTAATAAAGCCGGGATAACGCTCACGTACACGACTGGTGGCCAGAGCAAAGACAGACAGCACCGCAAACAGCTCATTGAAGTGATGGACAAGGCGGTGAATTGGTATCACGAGAGATTGTTGACTAGCCCTGATGCACGAGCTGCGCGCGACTACTTACGCGATCGTGGTCTTGTGGGTGACGTTGCGCGTCAATTCAAAATGGGATGGGCGCCAGACGACTGGGATGCCATGAGTAAAGAGATTGGTGTATCAATTGAACTGCTCAAGGAAGTCGGCCTCGCGTTTGTGAATAAGCGGGGCAAGGCACAAGATTCATTTCGCGCACGCGTACTGTTTCCAATATTCACCGATGCGGGTGATGCGGTTGCTTTTGGCGGGCGTATTTTGCCAGGAAGTACAGACCCTGCAAAATACAAGAACTCATCTGAAACAACAATTTATGCAAAATCAAAAACACTGTACGGTCTCAATTGGGCCAAGCAAGAGATCGTTTCATCTGACGAAGTAATTGTGTGTGAGGGATATACCGATGTGATCGGCTTCCATCGCTCTGGAATTGCTCGTGCGGTTGCAACTTGTGGCACGGCGCTCACCGAAGAGCATGTGCGTTTGCTGAAGCGTTTTGCAAACAAAGTGATTTTGGCTTTTGACGCAGACGCTGCTGGGCAGGGAGCAGCAGAACGTTTTTATGAATGGGAGAGTCGATACAAACTGCAAGTTTTTGTTGCCAAGTTTCCCGATGGCAAAGATCCGGGTGAGCTGGCAATGACAAACCCCGAAGCACTCGCTGCTGCGATTAAAGATGCAAAGCCATTTTTGGGTTTCCGGTTGCAGCGCACCCTTGATGCGGGTTCAATAGCCTCGCCCGAAGCGCGCTCGCGTACAGCGCAACAAGCCATGGCGGTGATCAACGAGCATCCCGATAAGAATGTGCGCAAGATTTATGCAGGCGAGGTAGCGAGCCATGTCGGAATTCCTGCTGCCGACCTCATGCAGCTTGCAGAACGCGGCAGTCGCAGACCTGAAGTACGCACTAGCCCAACCGCTGACTCATCACGCCGTGAAAACGCCGAATTTGTGGCTCTTGCAATCATGGTGCAGGACTGGAATGCTATTGCGACATGGATGAGCGAAAGTCTGTTCTCGGATGACGTGTATCGCCGTGCGTATTTGGCCGTCGCATCGGTGACGGGCAACATTGCCAATGCGCTCGAAGCCGCAGATCCTGAAGCGCGTGAAGTGATTGAGCGCGCTGCGGTCGCGGATATCGATTCTGACCCATTTACCGAGGCCAAGAACCTCATCTCGGCTGCAGTTCGTCGTGAACTGTCGAATCGCAATCGCATCACCGACCCCGACGAGATTCGTGCCGACCGGGATGCACGTATTTTGCTGGAAGAACTCGATAACACAACCATGGCTGATGCTGCCGCGATGGAACTGTTGGATTGGCTCGGGAAACGAGTGGGCGAGCACGCATGAGGCACGCGATCGGCAGCGACACTGGCCCAGATGCGGTGCGAATGTATCTCAACGAAATCGGACAAGTCGATTTGCTCAATGCAGATGACGAAAAGCGTCTGGGCAGAGCCATCAAGGACGGACTAGAGGCCGATGCGCAGTTGAAGCGTGGCATAGGCACGCTCGGAGTGCGTGACAGGCGAGCACTGCAGCGAACTGTGACTGAAGGCGTCAAAGCTAAAGAGCACATGGTGCGGGCCAACTTGCGACTCGTGGTCTCAATCGCCCGTCGATATGACCGCAAGGAACTGCAACTTGCCGACTTGATTCAAGAAGGCAACATCGGTCTGATGCATGCGGCCGACAAGTACGACTACGAAAAAGGTTTTAAGTTCTCGACTTACGCGACATGGTGGATACGCCAGTCGATGACGCGTGCAATGGCAGACCAAGGTCGCAACATTCGCATTCCAGGTCACATGATGGAAATCGTAAATCGTGTGCATCGTGCCGAGCGCGAACTTGCTGCAGAGCTTGAGCGTGATCCAACTCCAGATGAAGTTGCTGTGCGTACGCAGATGACCGTTGAAAAACTCTTGGATGTGATGCAACTTGCGTTGTCGACAACAAGCCTGGATGCCCCAGTCGGTAGTGACTCAGATGACCTCACAGTGGGCGACACAATCGCGAGTGGCGATGCGACAAATGATCCAAGCGAGTCGACCGAGAGGCGTCAACTGGGTGAGGCAGTAGAGCGAACTCTGAGCGATTTGCCAGAGCGAGACCAAGACATCGTGTCAATGCGATTTGGGATTGGAAAATATGCAGGTCAGCCGCACACCTTGGAAGATGTGGCGAAGAAGATGAATGTGACACGTGAACGAGTGCGTCAAATAGAGCAAAAGACCTTGGCCAGATTGCGCCATCCGCACAACAGCGCCAACCTGCGCGCTTTTCTTGACGACAACTAGTCTGTAGGGATGAGTTCGGTTTCACCAACTGGAATGGCTCGCAGCCGAGCCACCGATGTCAAGGTGGTGACGGTAAACGCCGAGGGACGATCGGGCTCGAAGCCGGATTTTGTTGTTACTGAAGAGCCGATGGAGATCAGGGCTGGAGCACCCGGCCAGGAACCGGAATCAGTTTCGGTCACGATGCGTACTCCTGGACATGACTTTGAGTTGGCTGTTGGCTTCTTGTTTACCGAGGGGATGATTGCTACGCCTAGCGATGTCGCAACAGTGAAATATTGCGAACTCAACGGCGAAGAGGAGCAAAAGTACAACATCGTTACTGTTGGACTCACGCGCCCATTTGATATGGCGCTCGCTCGACGAGCAATGGTGACTTCATCGAGTTGTGGCATCTGCGGCACCGAATCGCTGGATCAATTGTTGACATGTACTACTCCTGTAGAACGCGAGTCAGGGCCTACATTGACCACCTCGGTGTTGATTGGATTGCCAGATGCTGTGCGAAAAGTGCAGCCGACGTTTGATCGAACTGGTGGGTTGCATGCAGCAGCTTTGTTTGACGCCAAGGGCAAGATGAAGGTGGTGCGAGAAGACATCGGTCGACATAACGCCGTCGACAAAGTGATTGGTCACTGCGTGCTCGATAAGTCGGTGCCGCTGACCCAGTACGGATTGTTTTGCAGCGGGCGGTTGTCGTTTGAGATTATTCAGAAAGCGGCAATGGCTCGCATAGCGCTAATAGCTGCAGTTGGTGCTCCTTCAAGCCTTGCAGTGCAAACAGCAGATGCATTTGGAATCACGCTGATTGGATTTTTGCGCGATGGTAAAGCAAACATTTACACGCATGATCACCGCGTGCAGATGTAGCTCTACGAAAAAGTTGCTTGAGCGCTTGCTGTTTGCTGCAAAACTTCTTCATTGAGCGTGATGCCAAGTCCGGGTTCGTCCGACAAGTGAATCCAGCCTTCACCATCTGCTTCGATGGTGTTGGTGAGCATGTAGTCGCGTCGTTCGGTCGTCCATTCTGGAGGATCAAATGGAAACTCGATGAACGGTGCACCGACGGTGCCTGCTGTGACGTGCAAGTTGCCCATCACGCCAATGCCGGTTCCCCAAGTGTGAGGAGTGAAGATTTTGCCTGCTGCTGCAACTTCGTGGGCAAACTTGGCGAGGCCGGTAATGCCTTGTGTGCAGACAACATCTGGTTGAAAAACATCGAAGCAGCCGCGCTGCAGTAGCTCTCGAAATTCGTATGGCTCACGGGTCAGTTCGCCACCCGCGATTCGAATCTTGACGCGATTGTGCAGCTCGGTCATGCCGTCATAGTCACCGCGGTGCAGGGGCTCTTCCATCCAGTACACGCCATTGTCCTCAAGAACTCTCGCCACATCAGTCGCGTGATCAACGGTCCAAGGGGCTGCAATATCCCAAGGCATTCGCCACCCCTGGTTGCAATCGACCATTAACTCGAGCGATGAGCCCAGATCGTCGCGAATGGCTTTAACAACGGCAAGGTCGTCATCCAACTTGGTTCGGCCAAAACGTACCTTGAGAGCAGGGAAACCAAGATCGCGGGCTTGGCGTGCAACGGTGACCATGTCGGCGATTGGACGGTGTACGCCGGATGATGCATACGCACGAATCTTGTTGCTGTATCCGCCGAGCATTTTCCAGACTGGTTCGCCGTTGATTTTTCCGATCAGATCCCACAGAGCGAGATCGAGCGGCCAAGGTCGGCCAGCATGAAACTCGATATTCGAAAGCACTGCAGCGTGTCTGTCGATGTTGGTCGGATCTTGACCAATGAAATACTTTTGATAGTCGCTAAACCCGTACATCGAGTCGCCAGAGCCAATGCCGCACCTGCCCGCATCGTCAAAGACTCGCACGATCGTTGCAGGAAAGTGCGTTCGCGGCACTGTGTCCCAGGAAGCTGGGAATGGTGGATCTAACGGAAGTCGATGGTGTGTGATCTCGATGCGTGTGATCGTGCTCATGGAATTGGGACTTAGGCGCGCATGCGTGAGCCGCTTGGATCGAGCACAGGCTCGAGCTGCAAGTGTGCTGGGCGCATATTGCCGATGATCTCAATCTCGAAGCCAGTCGTACCCTCTACGGCCAATGCGGCAGGGATGTAACCAAGCGCAGGCGAGACACCCGAGTAATGGGCGTAGCCACCTGAGGTAATCCAACCCACAACTTCGCCGTTGTGAAATACAGGCTCGTCGCCAAGTACGTCTGCAGGGCGAG
>WLPO01000021.1 GCA_009698745.1 Actinomycetota bacterium | reverse complement strand
TTGATTTGCTGAATGAGTCAGAGATAAAGGCGCTCGGATCTGCATTCGCGAAAATCAATGCTCATCTGCGCACTACTGAGTAGACACTTCAAACTGGTAGTTTTGACGCATGGAAATTCGTAAATTTGTTACTACATGTGAAGACATTCAGGCCGAACTCGGTGAGCCAACCGGGCGTATTGTGCGCAAAGCAGTTTGCAGCGCGGTAATCACGAATCCGCTTGTTGGCAAACGACACAAGGATCTCACCATGCTCGAACTCATGGGTGCGGAGATCTCTGGACAACTCGCCGAGCGTGCACTCGCAGCGCTCGGAGTTGAGGCTGGGGAAGTAACCGCATATGGCAAAGCCGCCATCGTCGGTACCGCAGGCGAAATTGAGCATGCCGCAGCACTGATTCACCCAAGGTTTGGTGCGCCAGTGCGCAAAGTGGTTGTACAGGGACTCGACATCATCCCCTCGACCAAAAAAGTTGCTGGACCTGGCGCTTCAATCACTATTCCGATCACGAACAAAGACGACATCTGGTCGTTTAATGAAATGGACGCAATCGAAGTGTGTATTGGTGATGCGCCGATGGCACACGAAATTTTGGTCAGCGTTGCGTTGGCCGTTGGTGGCCGACCTTTCGCTCGAACGAACAAAGTGTCATGAGCTTTAAAGCAATCATCTTGCTTACTCGCGCTGCAACCGCGACTCACGAGCAGTTTGCAGATTGGTGGCTCAACAGGCACGCACCGCTAGCAAAGCAATTACCAGAACTACGTCGTGGAGTATTCAACTTGGTGGAAAATCCAGCAGAAGGCGATCCAGACGGCGTATCTGAACTGTGGTTTGACTCACAAAGTGATTTCGAGGCCGCATACGCAAGCGAAATCGGTAAGGCAGTTGTGGCCGATTCGCTCTCAAACGTTTCTGGTAGGCGTCGCATGTTTGTCGTTGAAAACACGATCCATTCGTAATTCCTGAAGCAAGTTAATGTGACAAACATATGAACCGGCTCGGATTAGTCACGTTTGTTGCGCGCGAATACGACGAAGCAATTGGCTTTTTCGTCGGGAAGCTTGATTTTGAATTGGTGGAAGACACCGACATGGGCGACGGCAAGAGATGGGTTGTCGTTGCTCCTACTAGTGGACTTGACAGTGGCGCCTCATTACTCATTGCTCGGGCAGTAACCGAGGCGGAGAAAGCAAGTGTTGGTAATCAGGCAGGTGGACGAGTCGCATTCTTCCTCAACACCGACAACTTTGACCGCGACTACACAAATTGGTCTGCGCGCGGAGTGAAGTTTCGTGAACAGCCGCGACACGAGGTGTATGGCACTGTTGCAGTATTCGAAGATCTGTATGGTGCACCATGGGATCTGATCCAACCAGCATGATGTTGGGTGCATGACGCAATCGAAGCTCTTTGAGCGACTCACTCCATGGATTTTTGTGGCGTTATGGAGCACTGGCTTCGTGGTTGCGCGATACAGCACGCGTAATGCTGGCCCTTTGGCGTTTCTTACAGTGCGCATGTTGTGCGCTGCATTGGTGTTGTCGGTCATCGCTCGAGTTGTGAAGGCTCCAAAACTTCCAAGAGGCTCGTGGTCAACATCGGCGATTGTCGGTATTTGTATGCACGCTGTTTATCTTGGTGGAGTTTTTTATGCAATCAAGCGCGGACTACCATCTGGTCTGAGTGCGTTGATTGCTGGCTTGCACCCAGTTGTCACTTCGGTCGCCGGTCGTGTCTTGTTGAAAGAACATCTTCGCCGCAGTCAGTGGGTTGGGGTGTTGCTGGGTATCTGTGGAGTACTAGTTGTAGTAGTTGACAAAGTGCGTGACGGCGTGGGTGATGTAACACGACCTGCATTGATCGCGATGGTCATTTCAATTATTGGAATGTCAACTGGAACATTGGTGCAACGCGCTCGTGGTAAAGACATGCCATTAGTCAGTGGTACGACCGCTCAGTATGTTTCGGCTGGAGCAGTGTTGCTCGTGGCATCCAGCTTGTTTGAAAAGTGGGAATTTCACCTCAACGCCGAGTTACTGCTTGCGCTGTTGTGGTCGGTATTCGTGCTTTCGATATCGGCGGTAATGCTGATGATGTTGCTGATCTCACGACATTCTGCTGCCCGAGTGAGCAGCCTGTTCTTTTTGACTCCTGCGTTGAGCGCAATCGAAAGTGCAATCTTGTTTGGCGAGAGGCTAAGCGTGCTCTCGCTTGTGGCGTTGGTGGTGGCCCTAACTGGGGTGTACCTCACCATGCGAAACCCAATGAGTGAGCCAGTTGGGCAAGCCTTCCTAGCCGATTAGCCACACTCTCAATCCCTTGTAATCTCTGGGTCTGAACTTTATGTATTGTAAAGATTCGAGATATATCAGTGTCATATCAATTGGGGGGAATTCATGGCTTTAGCAACACGATTAGAGCGGCTCGGCACCGAGACAGCGTTCGCAGTGTCACAAGCCGCAGCAGAGTGGGGTGCAAAGGGAAACCATATTTTTCCATTTCACTTGGGTGACCTCAACATCGCAACATCGCGCAACATCGTCGATGCAATGAATCGCGCGATTGTCGATGGGAAAACTGGATATTGCCCTGCAGCGGGCATTCCACAACTACGAGAAGCTCTTGCGAATGATGTTGGTGCTCGTCGCGGACTTAATTTTTCGCCAGCCAATGTTGTTGTGCAGCCCGGTGGAAAACCTGTTATCACAAAATTCATTCAGGCGGTAATGAACCCTGGCGATGAAGTGTTGTATCCAAACCCTGGCTACCCGATTTATGAAAGCCAGATCGAATATTTTGGCGGCGTTGCTAAGTCGTATCGCTACTTGCCATCTTCGACCGGTTTCAATATTGACATTGATCAGATCAAGGCATCAATTACTCCAAAAACAACCGCAATTATTTACAACGACTTGCAAAACCCAATTGGGGCAGAGTCGGCAGATGCAGAGCGTGAAGCAATTGCAGAACTAGCAATTAAGCACAACTTGTGGGTGCTGTCGGACGAGGCATATTTTGAAATGCGTTACTCAGGCACATCGAAGTCGATTGCTTCGTTGCCAGGCATGCTGGAGCGCACCGTCATTTTGTACACGTTCTCCAAAAAGTTTGCGATGACTGGTTGGCGACTCGGCGCATCAATTGCCCCCGTTGAAGTTTCAAACATGATTGCAAAACTCAACACCAATGATGAATCATGCACGACTCACTTTGTGCAATATGGCGGAGTCGAAGGATTGACCGGAGATCAATCGGGTACCGCGGTCATGCTTGACACGCTTCGCGAGCGTCGAGATATTGCTGTCAACATGCTGAATGCAATGCCTGGCGTCAGTGTGCACTCACCTGAAGCTGCGTTCTATTTGTTTCCAGATGTGACCGAAGCAATGCAGAACAAAGGAATTGATGACTTGGCAGTCTTTGCAGAACAAGCTTTGCACGCGACTGGCGTTTCCTTCTGCACACGTCGTCACTTCGGTCGACCACAGCCAGGTGAAGAACGCAACTATGTTCGTTTTGCATTTTCTGGCATTAACAAAGACCAAATTGAAGCGGGCATGTCGCTGCTCGGTGATTGGATAAAGAAGTAGTCATGGCAAAAGTCGTTGTCACTGGCAAAATTCCTTCGGGAGCACTGACTCGACTGCGCGCAGAACACGACGTATTGGCTTGGGAAGAATCAACGCCAATCAGCCGAGAAGAATTGCTAAAGCGAGTAGTTGGTGCCGATGCAATTGTGAGTCTGCTGACCGAAAAGATTGATGACGAACTACTCGCGGCTGCCGGAACACAACTTCGGTCCGTTTCAAACGTGGCCGTGGGCTACAACAACATTGATGTGCCTGCGTGCAAGGCGCGATCAGTGTCAGTCACAAATACGCCTGGTGTGCTGACTGAAGCGACCGCCGACATTGCAATGTCACTGATCTTGATGACAACTCGTCGGCTCGCAGAAGGCGAGCGTGTCATTCGCGCCCAGCAGCCTTGGCAGTGGGGCATGTTTTACATGTTGGGCTCAAGTATCCAAGGACGACAACTGGGCATTGTTGGCATGGGGCAAATTGGTGCTGCTGTAGCAAGGCGAGCCCGCGCATTTGGGATGACCATTGCATACACAAAGCGCACGCCATTAGACGCCGCGACACACAAAGAGCTTGACGCAAAACATGTTGAGCTGGACGAATTGCTTGCTTCAAGCGATGTTGTTTCCTTGCACTGCCCGTATTCGCCTGAGACACATCACTTTATGAATGCAACTCAATTGGCAAAAATGAAGTCGAGCGCTTACCTCATCAATACTGCGCGTGGCCCAGTGGTTGACGAAGCAGCACTTGCCGATGCATTGCAGCGCAACGTAATTGCCGGAGCGGGTTTGGATGTGTTTGAAAAAGAACCTGCGGTGCACGAAGGATTGCTGGGTCTTGACAATGCTGTGCTGATTCCGCACCTTGGCTCGGCGACTGTTGAAACGCGTGCCGCAATGGCAGATTTGGCTGCGACGAATGCTCTCGCAATTTTGGGCGGCAAGACCGCACCAAACTTGGTTGGCTAAAAACTATTTGCCGGATTCGGCAAGCGCATCGAGCAAAGTATTCCAGCCAAGTGTTGCGCACTTGATGCGCACGGGAAACTTGACAACACCTTGCAATGCTTCGAGGTCACCGAGGTTGATCGATTCATCAATCGCTGAGTTGTCGTCTTCGTCAATTGTCATCATCTGCTTAAAACGCTTGACGATTGCGCGCACTTGATCGACAGGTTTGCCCTTGACTGCAGTGGTCATCATGGAAGCCGAGCTTTGGCTGATCGAGCAACCCGAGCCGTTGAAACGCACTTCGCTGACTAAGCCATCTTTGACATCGATGAAAATACGGATCTCATCGCCGCACAATGGGTTGTGTCCTTCGGCGCTGACGGCTGGCGCTTCGAGTTCGCCACGATTGCGGGGCGTGCGGTAGTGGTCAAGAATGATTTCTCTGTAGAGATCTTCAAGCCCGGCCATCGTTTGCTCCCTCGTTTGCCTGATTAAAAGATATCTGATGCGCTATCGAGCGCGTCAGCCAAAGCATCGGCTTCTTGAGTGGTGTTGTACAAATAGAAGCTCGCGCGCACGGTTGCGTTTGCTCCGAGAAGGCGCATCAGCGGCTTGGCGCAATGGTGGCCGGCGCGAACGCAAACATTGGTCTGGTCGAGCACTTGGCTGAGGTCGTGCGGGTGGATGCCACGAAATGCAAACGAGAATGTGGCGCCTCGTAGCTCTGGGTTGGTTGGGCCATGGATCGTGATGTCATTGCCAAAACGGGAATTCAACGTGTTGAGCACATACGTGCTCAGTTCGATTTCGTGCTGACGAACGTTGTGCATGCCTAGGTTGGTCAAGTACTTCACTGCCGATTTGAGGGCGACGATCTCGGCGATTGCCGGAGTGCCAGCTTCAAACTTTGCTGGCACTTCTGCCGTAGTAAAACCGTCGAGACGAACATCGGCGATCATGTTGCCACCGCCCAAAAATGGTGGCATTGCTTCGAGCAGAGATTCACGCCCCCACAACACACCAACACCTGATGGGCCACACATTTTGTGTGAACTAAAGACTGCAAAGTCGGCGCCACAAGCCTGCACATCGGTTGGTTGATGCGGCACCGACTGGCAAGCATCGACGATTGCGATTGCACCGGCCTTGTGCGCTGCAACACAGAGGCGCTGCACAGGATTTATTGTGCCGAGCACATTGGACATTGACGTAAATGAAAAGACCTTGGCGTCTTTGAGTAACGCGTCGAGATTGGTGAGGTCTAGTTGACCGTCAGACGTCAGTGGAACCCAGCGCAATTGAATACCACGCTCTGCAACGAGCATGTGCCAAGGAACAATGTTTGCGTGATGTTCCATGTGCGTGAGTAACACCGAGTCGCCGGCCTTGAGGTTGGCTCGACCCCACGACATGATGACCAAGTTGAGCGCCTCTGTGGCATTTTTTGTAAAGATAACTTCGTTGGTCTTTGGCGCATTGATGAATGTGGCAAGCGCACTGCGCGTTGCTTCAAATGCATCTGTGGCTTCTGCTGCCAATTGGTAGGCGCTGCGATTGATTGGTGCATAACCATGCTCCATAAAACCAGAAAGCGCATCTATGACTACTTGTGGTTTTTGCGAAGTGTTTGCACTGTCGAGATAGACAAGCGGTTTGTCGTTGACGAGCCGATGCAAGACCGGAAAGTCTTTGCGAATGGCTGTTACGTCAAGAGTCATAATCGGTAACTATTCTTTGTACGACTCGTAGCCAGATTTTTCGAGCTCTTCGGCAATTTCCATGCCACCCGATTTTACGATGCGGCCATCAATCAAAATATGTACGAAGTCTGGTTGCAACTCGTCAAGCAGTCGTTGATAGTGCGTGATGAGCACGATGCCCATCTTTGGTCGTTCTTTGCGTACTTCACGAATACCTTGCGCGACGATGCGCAATGCGTCGATATCCAGACCAGAGTCTGTTTCGTCCAAGATTGCAAGCTCTGGCTCAAGAATTGCCATCTGCATGATCTCGTTACGCTTCTTTTCGCCGCCAGAAAAACCTTCATTGAGGTAGCGATCAACAAATGTTGAATCCATTCCTAACCGTTTCATCCAGGACATGGCAGAAAGTCGCAGCTCGAGAACCGACAAGTCGATGCCCTTGCGGGCGGAGAGAGCCTGACGCAAGAATTGAATGACAGACACACCCGCAATTTCTTGCGGATATTGAAAGCCCAAAAAGATGCCGGCTTTGGCACGAGCATCGGTTGGCCACTGGCTGATGTCGTCACCTTTGTAAAACACGCGGCCCGAGACAACTTGGTATTCGGGGGAGGCAAGCAGTGTGTTGGCGAGAGTTGATTTACCAGAACCGTTTGGCCCCATGATCGCGTGAACTTCGCCCTCGTTTACCGTGAGCGAAAGACCGCGCAAGATTTCGGTGTCGCCCTCGATCGGCTTGGCGTGCAATTCGTCAACTCTGAACAATTCGGTCACGTAGATGAGTGTATTCAGGCGCTTTAGGGATTAGCACTACCTGCGTAGTGTTAATTAATTCGCATTGGCAATGGCTTCTGGCCGGGAGCGAAGCGCTCGCCAAATAGCCAGATAACTGCTGTATTCGTAAGCATCTGTGACGAAACCGGATTCTCGAAGTTGGCGGTGATATTTGGGCAATGAGCGAAAAGGAATGCCAGAGTCGGTGTGGTGCGCGATGTGCCAACCGAGATTAAATGGCACAAAATAGAAACTTGAGAACAGGTGCTGTCTGACCGAATGCGTAGTGACTCGACGATCATCATCGGCGCGCAGGCCACCGTGCTCGGCAATAGATCGCAGCCTATTCATTACTCGCCACACCGTGATGTACGGAAAAAGCCACAGCATCACGTACACCCATGGATTTACAAAGATCACGGAAAGTGTGAGCACAACTGCGTGCAGGGCGAATATTTTGCGCTGTGTATTTTGTTGTAGCGGATCCTTCTTGAATGTCGATATGAACTGTCCGCGCAGCATCCGAAAACCTGTGCGGCCAAGCCCGTCGCGACGCATCTTTCGCCAAAAACTCGCACGCGTGATGGGGTAGTTGGCGTAGAGCGGCATGTCTGGTTCATTGGGCCCAAACTCTTCGCGGTGATGCGCCATGTGTACGTAGCGATATCCGTCAGTATTTACAAATGACATGTACCCAAGCAACCATCGCCCCGCGAAGTCGTTGAGTTTGCGATTGCGAAACAAGAGTCGGTGCACTGACTCGTGCATTAAAGCAAGCAGTTGTGCGTGAGCTCGACCCATGAGCAGAAAAGCGGTGATGTAAGTGATGGGGTTGCTGAGTTTGAGCGCGATCCAGATAATGCCGAACGTCTGCACGTAAATGGATGCAACCGAAATTGCATTGCGAACATTTGGAATATGGCGCAACTCTGTGCGCCATTGTGATGTGGGGTGACCGTTCGGCAGAATTTTGTCGTCACCACTGATTTGGGTCAAGACCGCTGCGTCGGGAACCATATTCATCAACCTTTTCTACCAGCCGCGATCAACCCAAGTTTGTAGGTGCGGCCGCTCGGCGCCGATAGTGGTGTCGAGGCCATGACCGGGCAACACAATGGTGTCCGGCGGAAATGTAAAGAGTTTGTTGTCGATCGACTGAATAATGGTCGCAAAATCGCCACCCTCTAACGCGGTATTGCCGGGACCACCTGGAAACAATGTGTCGCCAGTAAACAACAGCGGGGTATCGGCCACTGCAAACGAAATCGAACCCTCTGTGTGGCCAGGGTTGTGAATTGCAAGTAGGCGTAAGTTGCCCACCTCGATCACTTCGGCATCATCAATAAACACGTCATATCCAACATCTTTGAGGCGCGGTGCATCGGCTGCAGTCACTGCAACTTCATAGCCAGCTTCCCGCATGGCAGGTATCGCCTGAATGTGATCCCAATGACCGTGAGTTTCGAGCACTCGGCGCACGCCAAGTTGCGTGCACAACTCGAGCAGCTTCTCGTGTTCGTTTGCTGCGTCGATCAAAACTGCATCGCCTGTTGCTCGGCAACGAATGACAAAAACATTGTTGTCGTAAGGACCAACTACAAGTTTGTGAACTTCGACATTGCTGTCGTTCCAATGCAGGGTTGTTGTCACGATGACACCACGTCAAAACCAAGCGAGAGAGCAACAGGGATTTGAGCAGGATCGAATGTCACAAACTTGATCGGTTTGGGCAAACGCGTTGCCGCAGCCAGATGGATTGCATCCGAGATGTGCAGGGGCTGTTGGCGAACGAGTACTGCTGCTTCATCAAGGCATCGTTGGTCAATTGGCACGATTGCAACATAATCCCACGTATGGCGAATTGCATCTTCGAGGTCGTGTCGCACGAATTCTTGTTCTGACATGCGGTCAATAATGGACATCGCTTCAGTGAGCGCGAGTGCGCTTGCGCACCAATCGGAGTCACCCTTGAGTGCATCTTGGGTGATTGTTCGAGCCACTCCACTTGTGTGCAGAGCGACGAGTGCGCTGGTGTCAAGCATGATTGTCATCCGCGCACCTCGCGCAATGTTTGATCAATTCGCGAACCGCTATTGAACGTGATTGCCTTCGGTATCTGATATTTGTCGCGCCGTCGAGGTGCAACCACTGCTCCGTTGGCAACAAGTTCGGTCAACGTAATTGTCTGAGTTGCGTTCGCAGTGATGGGGCCGAGGGTTGCAACTGGTTCGCCGCTGACCGTAATAACGATTTGCTCGCCGGCACCTGCACGCTTGATAAACATTGCGGAGCGTTCTCGAAGTTCGCGGATTCCTATGCTGCGCATGCCTTCTAGGGTAGCCCAAAGTTTGTAAATTGTGTACGCCTGTGTACACCAACCGATTGGCGTTGGCCCTGCCAGGCAGGGCAGAATTGAAGACATGAACTTTGCATTCTCAGAAGAACAAGAAGAACTCCGTAAAACAGTCCGCGCATTTTTGGAGAGCAAGTCTTCAGAAACCGCCGTACGCGAGCAGATGGAAACCGAAAACGGTTTTGATCCAGCCGTATGGTCGCAGATGGGCGAGCAGATGGGCCTTCAGGGTCTTTCGATTCCGGAAGAGTTCGGTGGCTCTGGTTTTAGTTTCATCGAACTCGGTGTAGTGCTTGAAGAGATGGGTCGCGCATTGTTGTGTGCACCGTTTTTCTCGAGCGTCGTGCTTGCAGCAAACGCATTGTTGTTGAGTGGCGATGAATCTGCAAAGAAAAAGTATTTGCCAGGCATCGCTGCCGGTGACACCATTGCAACTCTTGCAACCACTGAGCCATCTGGCAAGTGGGATGAGAAGGGCATCACCACCAAAGCAGAAGGATCCGGCAGCGATTGGAAAATCACTGGATCCAAGATGTTTGTTATCGACGGTGCAACCGCAAGTTTGATCATTGTTGGAGCACGCACAAGCAAGGGTGTTTCGTTGTTCGCAGTAGACGGCGATGCAAAGGGTCTTACGCGCACTTCGCTCTCAACCATGGATCAAACTCGCAAGCAAGCAAAGTTGGAGTTCAATGCAACTCCCGCAACGTTGATTGGCACAGATGGCAAGGGTTGGGACGTGTTGAGTCAAGTATTTGACTTGGCAGCAGTTGCACTTGCAGCAGAGCAGGTCGGCGGAGCACAAAAAGTACTTGAGATGGCAGTTGAGTACGCCAAGGTTCGTGTGCAGTTTGGTCGTCCGATCGGTTCATTTCAGGCCATCAAGCACAAGTGTGCAGACATGTTGCTCGAAGTTGAGTCAGCAAAGTCGGCTGCGTACTACGGCATGTGGTGTGCAGCAGAAATGAACGACGAGCTCGCTTCAGTTGCATCGTTGGCAAAGGCGTATTGCTCGGAGGCTTACTTCCACGCAGCTGCTGAAAACATTCAGATCCACGGTGGTATCGGCTTTACTTGGGAACACCCAGCACACTTGTACTTCAAGCGCGCAAAGTCGAGCGAGTTGCTGTTCGGTGACCCGACGTATCACCGTGAGTTGCTTGCGCAACGCATCGGCATCTAATTAATCGGCGGTGCCTCTATTAGTTGGGTGACCGTTCTCTTCGTGATCGTTGCGGCACTCGCTGTATTTGTAATTGCTGCAACAGTTATTGGTCGTGAAGCACATCGACTTGACGCTCTCGCCCCGCGTGTTATTTATGACATAGACGAAGCAACGACATTTGTTGCCGACAGATTGCCATCTGACTCTCAGGCTCGTTTGACCTATGCAGAGCTACACAAAATGTTGGCGATGCACATGGCCTGGCTGGAGTCGAAAGGCTTGAGACCAGAAGATGTTGCCGATCGCCGACAAGACATCACTGAATCGGTGATTATTGCGGAAGATGAGCTGACTGCATATTTGTTGGGAAATGCTACCGACTCACGAATTGAAGTGCTTGACGATGTTGATGTTGTGCATGTGGTGCGTGCGCACCTTGACTATTTTGAGGCAATAGGCGCAGTTGGCCCAAGCGCATCAAGTACTGATCTCTGACCCATCACGTTTTCTTTCCAGATATTGATGTATCGCTCAAGATGTGGATTGAAATAGGGATCATCTTCCAACTTGTCGCGCCAGCGAGTACCAATGTTTGCCACTTCGGATGGGTGCATTTTGATGGATCTAGTTTTTGACTCAAAGTGGTGAAACTGTGCGTGTGGTGTCCACACAATGCGGTAGCCGGCATCGTGCATTTTTAGACCAAAATCAACATCATTAAAGTTTGATGGAAATAGTGTGCAGAGCCCACCCAGTTGCTCGAAAACTTCTCGTTTGATCAGCACGCAGGCCGCAATGATCCCGGATGTCTCTCGCTGAACTTTGAGAATATTTTGAGCGCCGGAAAGTGTGCTTGAGTAACCGCGATAGAGGTCAATTGGGACTGGGTTCAAGATATGTCCAGCGGACTGTATTGCCAGGTCTTCGTAGAGGAGCATTGGGCCAGCCATCGCAACCGACGGATCTTCGAGAATCGAGACAAGAGTTTCGAGTGCGTCTTGAGAAATGATTTCAGTGTCGTCATTAAGCAACAACAGCAATTCACTCTCACTGCATACTGCACCCAAGTTGATTTTTTCAGCAAAATTGAATGGTCGGTCGTAGTCAACAACTTTGATGCGTTCGCCACCAGCGTCTTGGATTGCTTGGCGACTTTCGCTAGGGGTGTCGCTGTCAAGCACTGCGATGACGTCGAAGTGTTGGTAGGTGCTCTCGTTGATCAGCGTTTCAATGGTGTGCGCAGCCAGTACAACTTGCTTTCCCTTGATCATTTCGGTGGTTCCACGAGTGGGGACAATCACACTGATCTTTGGTTGCGAGTGCAGTCGGCGAGAAACGCGAACAGACTGGACTTCTTGATCGATGCTGCATATTGCATCGATGCATGTGCGCTCGCAGTGTTGTTGTACGGCATCGAGTGATGCCGTAGGAGTCATACGATCTTGGCTTGAGTGGTACAACACCTGTGCAATTCGATGTGGGGAAGTGCAGACCTCAAAGAGCCTCAGCGAACGATCGTGTTCGTGCAATGTGGCGAGCGTTGCGAGCCCTCCCTCGAGATCCTTGATTGCTGTAGCAACCACAGTTGGTGCCGCAGCCAACAGATCTCCTACGTAATTATGCGAACGCAGTCTCTCGGGTGACCACTGTGGTCGGCGTACTTTGGAAGGCTCGTCGAACCTGCTTGCACGGCCGTGTTCTGAATCTCCATACATGAGGTCGTGTTCGGCGATGCCATTGGAAATATGCAAAAGAGCATCTTGGGCAAGCGTGTCGCCGGCACGCAAAAACACAACAGTCGAGTGATCGGGATGGGACAACTTGTCAGTGATGATGACGTTTGATTTTTGCAGCAAGCGATGGTTTTGAATCTTCGAAAGTTGGATTGACGAGCCACTGATAAGCCAGTGACTTGGACGAATTGAACTGGTCAATAATGATTTGCCAGTATTTAGTAAGTCACGAAATGAGCAATTGCTTGCACCACTAACAATGATGAAATTGCTCATGAAAAAAGTTTCTTGATTGCAAAACGAATCGGTTTGGGGATAAATCGATAAATAAGTCGAATTGGCCGTAACCAGTTTTGGTGAACCCAGTCGACGCGTCGGCTGACTTGGTCGAGTTTTGCAAATGAATCTCCGAAGTCGTAGTTGTCAAGTGAACTTGTGGCGTTTGGGCCATAGATGTTGGCAACTCGCAATTTTGCTCGCTCTCCAATTTCGCTGTCTCGTGCAGCAAGTAGGTCGAGCGCGTGTTTCCTGCGGGCTAACTCGGCTGCGTCAACATTCATGCTGACAAGCCTAATGAATAGGTCTAATAGGTATTGACCGACACACCAGTGCGACTAGATTTGTGGCATGTCGTCAAACCGTCCAACCAAATTTGAACACTTCCGCTTCATGGGTGATAAGCGCACGCAACTTGTTTATGACCTGGATAGCTGGACCGATGTAACAGTTACAACCGAAATTGCAGATCTAGGTGTCGGTCTATGTTTTGGACCAGACACGCTCGCAGAAGCACGAAACCGCGGTTACACACTGGCAACTCCCGGCGCAACTCGTCGTATGCGTAAGCCACGCGCCTGATAATTACGCCTCTTACTTCCCACGAGTCGACCAAGATGAACGGATCGTTTCTCTCTGGCGGTCTTAATCTTGCACGATTTTTAGTGCAACCAAGTGGGAAGAGTGGCGCATTGCCAGCGATGGTCTTGTGTCATGGATTTCCGAGTGGTGGCATCGACTCACGACAATCTGGCGGAACGTTTCCTGAACTAGCAGAGCAAGTTGCAAGCGAAATTGGTTGGAACGCGATGACGTTTACATTTCGTGGCTGTGGCACAAGCGAGGGCGATTTCTCGATGCAAGGGTGGGTTGACGACTTACGAGCCGCAATCAGCCATGTGGTCGCCGAAACTTCGCCAAGCGGTATTTGGCTTGTCGGCAACAACACAGGAGGTTCGCTCGCGTTGTGTGTTGCCGCTGACGACCCACGGGTAAATGGCTGCGCTTTGCTTGGTGTTCGAGCCGACTTTGATGACTGGGCGGAACAACCACGTCGATTTCTTGAACACGCTCGCGAAATTGGCACCATTCGACATCCCGGATTTCCGTCATCGACAGAAGAATGGGGGCGAGAGTTGCGCAGGTTCCGACCTGCGGACGCTGCTAGAAGATTTGCACCGAGACCACTTTTTTTGATGCATGGCGCAGACGATGAAATAGTTCCGACAGCGGACTCGCGCGTATTGGCCGAAGCACACGGAAGTGCCGAGCTACAGATAATTAGTGGTGCGGGTCATCGTTTGCGACACGACCCTCGCGCGATGGCTATCTTGCTTGGATGGTTGGATAGGCAGCGCACGCTCGCAGCGATGTAAAGAAATTTATTTGGCCGACGAACTGTGCCACTTCCACGCGCTGCTAATAATGTCACGTAAATCATGGTTTGCTTTCCAGCCAAGTAGTGCGCGTACCAATGTGGGGTCTGCAAACACAGAGACTGGGTCGCCTGCTCGTCTACTCGTAATAATGTGTGGAACTTTTCGCCCACTCACTTGTTCGGCGATGCTGATTACTTCAAGCACCGATGTGGCAATTCCAGTGCCAACATTGCATGCCAGGGTCTTGCCTCCGCCGTTGAGATAGTCGAGTGCTTTGATGTGCGCTGCGGCCAAATCTTCAACGTGGATGTAGTCGCGTGTGCAGGTGCCGTCGGGAGTTGGGTAATCGTTACCAAATACATTGAGCGGACCGCTAAATCCAAGCAACGCTTTCATGACTAGTGGTACCAGATTTTGTGACATTGACCAGTCTTCACCGATCGTCGCATCGGCGCTAGCGCCGGCTGCATTGAAATAGCGCAGACTGACAGAACGTAGGCCAATCGACTCACAAGACGCCAAAAACCTTTCGACGATCGCTTTTGTTTCGGCGTACACACTCTCGGGTCGTAACGGCGCGTCTTCGGTGACGGGAACATGATCGGGGTTGCCATACACCGCAGCCGACGATGAGAAGACAATCTTTTCAACACCGTTAGCCATGAGTGAGCGCACGAGTGCGATCGTGCTAGCCACGTTGTTGTTGTAATAACGCAATGGTTGTTCCATTGACTCACCAACTGCTTTGTATGCAGCAAAGTGGATGACTTCGGAAACATCAAACTTACGACAAACCTTGTCGACGATCTTTGCATCACTGATGTTGCCTTCGACGAACGGCACATTGCCAATCCGACTTTTGTGACCAAGCTCAAGTGAGTCGAGCACGACAACATCTCGTCCTTGGGCAACAAGTGCCCGCACGGTGTGGGACCCGATGTAGCCAGCGCCACCAGTGACAAGAACGGTCATGCAATAACCCTAACGACGGGGACGGTCTTGTTTGTCGACATCTTGCGCCCGTTGCATCTGTTTGAAGCCACGCACTTTGAGTAGGGATGCTTGTGAGTAAATGTCGGCAACTGAACGTGGTTTGGTATCGCTAAATACACCGGCAGCCTTTTTCCATCCAGTGGGTCGAACTCCAAATGTTTTGCCGAGTAGAGCGATAAATATCTCAGTTTTTTCCTCGCCGTAGCCAGGTAATTGTCGAAGACGCTTGCGCAATTCCTCTGCGTCCTCAATCTTTTTCCAGACGTTCGATCCTTTGCCTTTGTATTCGGCATCAAGGATCACACACATCTGATGAATTCGTTTAGCCATCGATGCTGGAAAACGGTGGATCGCAGGTTTCTCACAGCAGATAGAAACGAACTTGTCTTCTTTCATTGCAGCAACTTTTGAAGCATCGCAATGACCAAGTCTTTGTTTGATTGTGTACGGACCAGTGAATGCCCACTCCATCGGCACCTGCTGATCGAGCAGCATGCCAATAAGCAATGCCGTTCCGTTGCTGTTGAGCAGCGCATCGGCCTTTGGGATGCCAGTGATGAAAAGTTCGCGAATTTTGGTAGGTGAAGTTGCTGCAGCCATAGCTACAAGTATCACCTATGAGTAGAGCGGGCTGATGCCTTCTGGGTTTATGCCATATGCCGCGATTGCAGATTGCACAACTTCCGACTTGATGGTGCCGGCCAAAGAGAGTTGGTGCAAGACCGTGACGACCACATGAGGCATGTCGACTTCGAAATGTTGGCGTAATGCCTCTCGGGTGTCGCTGCGACCCATGCCATCGGTGCCGAGTGGAGTGAATGATCGGCCGGGGATAAACCTTGCGACCTGCTCGGGTACTGCGCGCATAAAGTCGGTGACAGCGACGATTGGGCTGAATGGATTTGGTGAGTCGCTGAGCAAACGGGTCACGAGAGGCTGGCGTGGCGCATCGGTTGGGTGCAGTCTGTTCCAGCGCTCGACTTCGAGCGCCTCTTCGCGCAGTGTTTTGTACGAAGTGGCAGACCACAAATCGATACCGACATCGTATTTCTCGAGCAGTTCTGTTGCGGCTGCTCGAGCAGCACCTTGGGCTGCACCAGAAAACAAAATTGTTGCCCGATGCTTGCCACCAGTGGCTTCTTGCCATTTGTAGAGACCTTGCACGATGTCGGCTTCAATCGCTGGCGACGTTGGTCTCGCTGGCATTTGATAGTTCTCGTTGTACAGCGTGATGTAGTAAAAAATATCTTCCGGTGCATCTCCATACATCCGGTTGAGTCCATTTTTGACTATCGCTGCAACTTCGTATGCGAATGCGGGGTCATAGGCCTGACAAAAGGGGACTGTGCTCGCGAGCAACAGGCTGTGTCCATCTTGATGTTGCAAGCCTTCACCCATCAGTGTGGTGCGACCAGCAGTTGCGCCGAGCAAAAACCCACGCGTGCGAGCATCGGCTGCTTGCCAAATGAGATCGCCCACGCGCTGAAAACCAAACATGGAATAAAACGTGTAGAAGGGAACCATTGGCACGCCGCGAGTTGCATAACTTGTGCCAGCCGCAATAAAGCTGGCCATGCTGCCAGCCTCCGTAATACCTTCTTCGAGAATCTGACCCGAAGTTGATTCGGCGTAACTCAACAACAGTGCATGATCAACGGGTTCATATTTTTGTCCCTGCGATGCGTAGATCTTGAGTTCTCGGAAGAGCGCGTCCATGCCAAACGTGCGAGCTTCATCAGGAATGATTGGAACTACGCGTTGGCCAAAGTCTTTGTCGCGAGCCATGTTGCGCAAGAGGCGCGTAAAGACCATGGTGGTGCTCACCGCTTGCTCGCCACTGCCGGAGTCAAACTCGCTAAACGCGTCAGGGCTTGGCAACACAAGTGGCTTGCGTGCAGTGGTAACGCGCTTTGGTACCGATCCGCCAAGTGCGCGGCGGCGCTCCATCATGTATTGGTATTCAACACTGTCTTCGGCGGGGCGGAAATATGGTGGATCATCTGCACTCAGAGCGCTATCTGGGATTTCGTCGTTGAGGTGCAATGTGTCGCGCAATGTGCGCAACTGTTCGTCGGTCATTTTTTTAATCTGATGAGTTGCGTTACGGCCTTCAATTTCGTGACCGAGTGTCCAACCCTTCACTGTTTTGCACAAAATGGCAGTCGGTCTGCCTGAGCCAATGTTTTCGCTCGCTGCTTTAAACGCAGCAAACAGCTTGCGGTAGTCGTGTCCGCCGCGGGGGAGCATCTCGAGTTCTTCATCGCTTAAGTGCGAGACCATCTCGCGCAATCTTGGGTCTGGGCCAAAAAAGTTCTCGCGAATGTAGTTGCCGTTTTCGATGATGTATCGCTGAAACTCACCATCGACGGTGTTGTTCATTTTGTTGAGCAATACCCCGGTTGTATCGCGGGCAAGTAGCTCGTCCCACTTGGAGCCCCAAATTACTTTGATGACGTTCCAGCCTGCGCCACGAAACACTGCTTCGAGTTCTTGAATGATTTTTCCATTGCCGCGCACCGGACCATCGAGGCGTTGCAAATTGCAGTTGACAACGAACGTCAGATTGTCGAGTTGCTCGCGTGCAGCAAGTGAAATTGATCCGAGTGTTTCCGGCTCATCGCACTCTCCATCGCCAAGAAATGCCCACACGCGACTTGCAGATGTGTCGTCGAGTTGACGATTTTGTAGATAGCGATTAAATCTGGCGTGATACAGAGCGGTGAGTGGTCCAAGCCCCATCGATACCGTTGGGAACTCCCAAAACTCGGGCATGAGTCGCGGGTGCGGATAACTCGAAAGTCCGCGACCATTGCGGCCGATCTCGCGTCTGAAGTGATCGAGGTCGTCTTCGTTTATTCGGCGTTCGAGGAATGCTCTCGCGTAGACACCAGGCGCTGCGTGGCCTTGAAAATAAATGTGGTCTCCGGGGGTGCCGCTGTCTTTGCCGCGAAAGAAGTGATTGAAACCAACTTCGTACAAACTTGCCGAAGACGCGAACGTAGAGAGGTGACCGCCAATTCCTTCGGCGTTGGTGTTGGCGCGAACCACCATGACTGCAGCATTCCAACGGATGTAGGCACGTATGCGGCGCTCGATGTGTTCGTCGCCAGGAAACCAAGGCTCTTGCTCGCGAGGAATGCTGTTGACGTATGGCGTCGAAACAGTTGCAGGGAAACTGACTTGCGATTCGCGTGCTCGCTCGAGAAGTCGGGATAACAAATATCTTGCTCGCGTTTTACCTTGCACATCAACAATTGCGTCGAGTGAGTCGAGCCACTCTGCAGTTTCGCCCGGGTCGGTATCGGGCAACTGGTGCATCGAACCGTCAAAGATCATGGGCTCATTCTCGCAGACTTACTGGTGGGTACCTGACGGACGGCTTCCAATCAGCAAGTATCTAAGGCGTGATTGTTATCTACACCGATGGAGCATGTTCGGGAAATCCAGGCCCTGGTGGCTGGGCGTGGGCAACATCACCTACTGGTGAGCCTTCTGCAACGGGTGGCGAAACTCACACCACGAATCAACGCATGGAATTGATGGCAGCGTTGGAAGCATTACGTGCGCATTCCGATCATGAGGGACCAATCGAAATACGTTCTGACAGCACCTATGTAGTGCATTGTTTTAGAGACTCGTGGTGGGTCGGTTGGCAAAAGCGTGGATGGAAAAACTCGCAGCGTCAGCCGGTTGCTAACCGTGATATTTGGGAACCGCTGATAGATGCGGTGAATAAACGCGGTGATGTGACCTTTACTTGGGTCAAGGCGCATAACGGCGAGCCGATGAATGAGCACGTTGACGCACTTGCCGTGGCGGCTTCGCTCGGCTTTGCTTGACACCTGCTGATTTGCGTAGTCTTGCACCTCATGGAACTCAACGGAGCAAGCGCAATAGTCACAGGTGGAGCATCGGGAATTGGTGAGGCTTGCGTTCGCTTGCTTGCTAAGCGCGGCGCGAAAGTAGTGATTGCCGACATTCAAGAAGAGAAGGGTCAGGCACTCGCAAAAGAAGTTGGTGGAGCGTATTGCAAAGTTGATGTGACAAACACACAAGACATCATCAACGCTGCCGAGATGGCCAAGTCGATGGGGCCGATTCGTGCACTCGTTAACTCGGCTGGTATCGGTTGGGCGCAACGCACAGTTGGCAAAGATGGTTCATACGAGTCAGCCGCCAACTTGGATGCATTCAAAAAAGTTGTGGCAATTAACTTGGTCGGCACTTTTGATTGCATTCGCATCATTGGAACCGCAATGAGCACAAACGAGCCGCTAGAAAACGGAGAGCGCGGTTCAATCTGCAACATGGCATCGGTCGCTGCATTTGATGGACAAATTGGTCAAGCCTCGTATTCGGCATCGAAGGGCGGAGTAGTTGGTATGACATTGCCAATTGCACGTGACCTTTCAGCAATCGGCATTCGTGTCAACACTGTTGCTCCTGGTTTGATCGACACGCCGATTTATGGTCAGGGCGAAAACAGCGAGTTGTTTAAGCAGAACTTGCAAAAGGGTGTGCTCTTCCCACAGCGACTCGGTTACCCAGAAGAACTTGCGAGCATGGTGGTGGAGTGCATCACCAACAGCTACATGAATGCTGAGACGATTCGCGTCGACGGCGGCATTCGCATGACACCTAAGTGATCTGATGCGAAGCACGCAGCAATGAGCGTGCCGACATGACTCACGTACTGCATCAACATCCGTTCACGCCGTACGACCAACTACCGGTTACAGATTTCTCATCGTTCCGTGCATTGCCTATGCCGGATTCGATGCTTCCAGCAGAGATGACCAATGAGTTTCGCCATCGTGTGGGAACTCGTCCAGTTGATACTGCGCAGTGGCTGCCAAGTGATGCCGAGACCGAACCAACGATTGCTATGAAGCGCGAATTGTTGAAGGCTCGCAGAGGTGAAGTGGTTGGGTTGCTTGAAGGCGGTGAAGACGCAGCAAATGAAGCCGCGCAGCTTGTGGCTGACTTTGCAGGCAAGAAGTTGCAGTCAACAGGAATTGAAGCGCTCGTTGAGGCCGCATTAATGGTGGCCGATGACTTGGTGATCATGAAATCAGTTGTTGTTGCCGGTGTGGTGTGTTCTCCAAGTCGATGGAGATTGAGCACCAAGTTGGGGCAAGACATGTTGGCCGTGCATCAACCTGTTGCAAAATATGCAGAGCAGGTGGGTGGGGCGGTTGATACCACGATGGCAAGGCTCAAGGCTGACCAACCATTGGTACGAGCAAATTGGACGATTGAAGATCACTGCGCACTGTTTCAACCTGTTGGTCCCACTGCACCATTGTTAAGTGACCCATCACAACTGTGGGTACGCATGGAGCGACAGACGCTTCGTGCGCTGCCTCATTGTGGAGGCTCGATGTTTACGATTCGCACCTATCAGCAACCAATTACGCAATACGTTGCGCGAGGTGCCGACAAGGCACGAACTCTGCACTCA
>WLPO01000020.1 GCA_009698745.1 Actinomycetota bacterium | reverse complement strand
TTCCGCGCTCAGAGCGCGTATCGCGCGCTAGCGTTCCTCAACGGAACGGTGGCAGAGTGGACAAACGCATCCGCCTTGAAAGCGGACGGCTCAAAAGGCCCGGGGGTTCGAATCCCTCCCGTTCCGCCAGTACACTCAATCCTCATTCGCCAGTGCTGTTCTAGGAGAGGTGCCAGAGCGGCCGAATGGGGCGCCCTGCTAAGGCGTTGTCCGGGTAAACCGGACCGTGGGTTCAAATCCCACCCTCTCCGCCATGGTTGTTCGTAACAGGTTGATGCTCCTGTGCGCTGCTGCACTTGTGTGCAGTTTTGCATCGCCACAGCAAGTTGATGCTGCGTCTTGTTCAAAAACCTACGTCGCCAAACGCGGTGATTCATGGTGGTCAATCGCTCAGAAATCTGGGACCACCCTGAACCGTGTGCTCAAACTCAATGGTGCAAAAACAAGTACAAAAATATTGATTGGCGACGAAGTGTGTGTGCCTCGGCAGTCAGCACCGGCCACAACAATCCCCGACATACCCAAGTTCACACAAGCAGAAGTTATTCAGATCATTCGCGATGCGTGGCCTGATGACCTTGAAGAACATGCCCTGTTTATTGCACACCGAGAAAGTAAGTATCGACCTGGGGCGGTGAGCGGGAGCAAGTGTTGCTACGGCCTCTTTCAGATTTACTATCGCTGGCATAAGACATGGCTGCCCGAAGTTGGAGTGACCTCGGCCAATCAATTGCTCGACCCTCGGCTCAATGCCGCCGCCGCTTACAGGATGTATCAACGCAATAACGGCTGGGGTCCTTGGAAGTAGAGATATTCCGTGTAGTCGTTATCTCGTTGGCAAGTAGACTGGACAACTGTTAAGCGCTCGTAGCTCAATGGATAGAGCATCTGACTACGGATCAGAAGGTTGTCGGTTCGACTCCGGCCGAGCGCACCAATAGATGAATTACGCTGAGAGCATGCGCCGAATTTCTTACCTGTCGATTGTGAGTCTTTTGGCGGTCGCCGTCGTCTTCACGTCAAGTGCACCGGTCAAAGCTGAAACAAAAACTGTTTATATCTTCAACACCGCGTTTGCTACAAATAAAGTGCTCGGATTTTGTGAACCAGCGAGCACCAAAGGCTGCATTGACTCAATGTCAATTGATGGCAACCAACTGACGCAAACTGCGATTCAATCCTCGGCGGATTACTCGATCGCAGGGGGCCTGTACTCCATCCCATGTCGCTTCTTGGACACACAGGCAACTACATGTGAAGCACCATACATGGTGATCTATCCACGCGGAGGTCCGACCGCCACACCAATTGGTTCGCAAGTAATTGGAGAAGTCACCATAAATTTTCGGCGCAAAGCTGGCGATGAACCGACGGCGCGTATTGGTGCAATGATTTCTAATGGATTGGTGAAGTCATTTTCTCCAGCAGCACCAGGTATTCGCGATGTAGCCAGCATTGTTGTGTCTCCAACTATGACTCATGATTATCAAGCCACTGGTGGTTCCAGCTGTTCGGGATGGGTGCCCACGATTGACCTATGCACAATTGGTGAAAAGGCAACCCACTCGTACTCCAACAAGGTTGTCATGATTCTCCTACCAGGGTTTCGTAACTCGGTTGTGCCCTCAGATGAAGTAGTAAGTAATTGCACAATTGACATCACAAACAACTGTGTTGTGAATGTTTTTGATCCGATGAGTCTTGGCGGATGGATGGACACAGATGCCCCCATTTTTGGCATTGCGTCAACAGACCGTTTGACCGGTGCAGCACAATTGAAAATAGCTGGACCACACTTTCAAATGGACCAAGTCGAAGTAACTCGCACTCCCGGTGCATGTCCCTATATAAAAAGTATTTGTGATGGAACGCCCCCAAATCAGGTTTGGCCCGAGACGATTACCACTGTTGTAAAAAACATTGAACCAATTCTCAACCTTTCAACTTTCCGTGCCTTCATACCTTCTGGATATCTCATGAATTCATACGGCCTTACTCCAGCGCAGGTCAACGCCACAACGCTTCCAGTTCGGCGAACGGTAGGCACTGATCAAACGAACCCGGCCACTACCTATACGCCAGTTGCTGGTGGTGTACAAATAATTACGACAGGAATTGGCTTTTCTGTTCCTGTCATCTCGATGTCGCGTGTTCTGACAGTCAAAAAAGGAACAAAGATTTCGTCAACAGCATTAATTAAGGCCGCTGGTTTGTATCAGGCAAACAAACTGTGGAAATTTGTGATTGTGCCAAGCAAGATTGATGGCGTCACGAAATCAGGCACCTCTTTTGTTTTCACAAAAAAGAAGACGTTGACTTTGGTAATTAATTACAAGCCAAACAAAAAGACAGTTGCGACGCGTACGTTGCAAGTGCAAGTCGGTTAGCACCGTCGAACACGGTTTTGTACTTACGCTGAAGGATGTAGCGGCGAAATCTTGAAACGTGTTCCAAGAAAGCCGCCAAGAAGGACTCGTGCAGTGAAGCCCATTGATCGAAGTGGATTATTGCTGGCGATTCCCGCAACTCGGTGAGACATTTGCGAAGCAACTTCAACCACTTTGTAGCCTGCATCAGCAGCGACCATTAGGGCTTCGAATGATTCCATGTACTCAACTGGGTAGTGCAGTGCAAATTCGCCCAACAATGGTTGTGCGATGCAGCGAAAACCAGAGGTCGTATCTGTCATCGAAGTGCCTACGGCGCGAGATGCAAGTGTTGCCATTCTTTTCATGAGCCATCCACGTGCGATACCGACGTCGTAATTTCCAGCTTCAAGGAATCGGCTTCCAATAACAAGGTGAGCACCCGTTGATTCTTGTGTTGTCACTAATTGGGAGATGAGCTCTGGTGAATGCTGACCATCTGCATCACACTGCACAACTGAGTGGTAGCCGTGGGCGACTGCCCAACGAAAACCACATCGAAGTGCTCCACCAATTCCGAGGTTGATCGGCATCGTCACAACATGCGCTCCTGCGCGTCGAGCTACATCTGCAGTGTTATCGCGAGATCCGTCATCAACCACAAGACAAGAAAACCCTGATTCAACCGTGCGGCGCACCACCATGCCAACTGAAAGCTCTTCATTGAGTGCAGGAATAATGACGAGACACGATGAAGTCACGTTGAAGTTCCCGACTTGTGGCCTTCGAGTTCGTTGATGCGATCATCGAGCAAAGCCAGTTCTTCGACAAGATGGCGAATCTGGTTCTGCTGACGCGATGCTGTCACCGATAACTCAACAGCAATACCGACAGGGATGAGAACGCCGGCAGCCAAGCCCAGGGTTGCTGGCGTTAAACCAAGTGCCTCTGAGAGGGGAATAACTCCGTATACGAATACAGAGCTCAGCATGATGGACAGACCGAGAAAGAGCCACCCGACTATAAAGCGAAACGAGAGTGTTCTCTGGCGCGAGATGGCCAAAATGATGATCGAGAACACCAACCCGGAAGTGGCCAAAAAAATGGCTTGACGGGTAACAACAGACATATATCCAAGGTTACCCAGACAAGTAATCTTGGTAGGTGACTGCTGATATCTCTTTTGCGGTTCCGTATTACAGCGCGCCGGAGTATTTGCGAGAAGCTCTTGAGAGCCTTCGCAGCCAGACGCATCTGAATTGGGAAGCTGTTGTTGTTGATGACGCGAGCCCGAACCCTGTTGCTGAGCTAGTTGCAGAGTTCAATGACCGACGGATTACCTATGTTCGAAATGATACGAATTTGGGTCTTGCC
Organism: Actinomycetota bacterium; assembly: GCA_009698745.1. GTDB lineage: Bacteria > Actinomycetota > Acidimicrobiia > Acidimicrobiales > Ilumatobacteraceae > UBA3006. The sequence goes on along the minus strand of WLPO01000020.1, from coordinate 16,788 downwards.
GCAAATTGGAATAAAGCGCTTGCACTGACGAATGCGCCGTTGGTCTGTATTTTGCATAGCGACGATCTTCTGGAGCCGCAATACGCATCGACCATGGTTGATCTCATGACGACTAATCCAGAAGCCACCGCAGGGCATTGCAGAGTTTCCATCATCGGACCTGATGGACTTCCTCGCCGAACATTGACTGATGCAGTGAAGCAGGTCATTCAACCAAAGGCAAAGGGTTTAGTCGTAAGCGTCGGGGAGGACGGTCTTGCGTCGATGCTGCGAGGATCGTGGATTTATTGCCCGACTTTGTGCTTCCGACGCAGTCACCTTCCCAGTGTTCCGTTTGATGACTCCTGGCGCTTCATGCTTGATTTTGATTTGATTGCACGGATATTTTTGAACGGACAACAAATCGTTGGTACGACGAGCAAGCTGTATCGCTACCGGCGACATGATGGCGCACAGACCCGAGTCTTGACAAATGAGCTGACAAGATTTGAAGAAGAGCTCGCATTTTATGGACAGATGTATCGCGCAGCCAAAGAGCGTCAATGGTTGACAGCACAACGCCATGCGAAGCGAGCAACGGTTATTCGGTTGCATCTTCTTCTTCAAGTTGCTGCTCGCTTGGTTGGGTTACGTTTTACATCTGCAACCAGAGCACTTCGTCTTGTATTTCGCAGCGTGAAGCAATGACACAATTAAAGCGAATAGACGGTCTTGATGGAGTTCGTGCCTTTGCGGTGATGCTGGTGTTCATCTCACACGTATATATAGGCATTCCGATTTTGCTCGGACAAACTTGGTATCGGGTGTTTACACGAGGTGGGTATCTCGGGGTGAACGGATTTTTTGTGATGAGTGGATTCTTGATTACTTATCGCCTCTTAGGAACAGCACATCAAGATGGTCGGTTTCGTTGGCGCCAGTTTTATGCGCATAGAGCTGTTCGACTTTTCCCTGGAATGTTTCTTGTGCTCGCAGCACACTTCGTATATGCAATGATTTTCGACTATCCACCGCTGGGTGTTGTTGCGGATGAGTGGACAATGGTCAGATCAACCATTTTTCAATACGCGAATTGGACAATCTATAAGCATCCACTTTTGTTGATAGACAACGTTTCGCTTTGGTCTCTGTCTATTGAGGGACAGTTCTATGTCCTTTGGCCCGCAGTTGCGTATGTAATTTTTCAGAAAACGAAGAAGCCGATCTTTGGTCTGTTGATACTTGCTACTGGCATTACCCTTCTGATCTTTCATAGAGCCTTCGTATTTAACGACCTCGGATGGTACGCGGCGTATTTGCGTTCAGATACTCGGGTCGAAAGTTTGCTTCTCGGAGCCATAGGGGGTTTTCTCTGGTTGAAGACCGATTACATTAAGGCGCAGTTCGTGCGAGTGATGAGTATTCCCGCAACAATCTGTGTCATATTGACGGTCTGCTACAGCAGTGCAGACGGCTCGTATATATGGAGAGGTGGAATGACGCTATTTGATGCCTCGGTGCTGGTGATTGTGCTGGCACTGGCAGCCGGTGTGTATCCAGGCAGAAAATTGCTTATGGCAGGGCCGGTTGATTGGGTGGGGAGAATCTCATATGGGTTGTATTTGTGGCAGATTCCAATTTTTCGCATCATTGACCGCCACGGAACAACATTGTCGAGTGGCATGCGAAGCGTTCTAGCTATCGGCGGTTGCTTTGGTGTCAGTACGTTGTCGTGGTACGCGCTTGAGCGCCCTGTGATGAAATCACGGTGGGCAAAGCAACTAGCTGGTGGTTGAAAGCTTGCGCTTTTTTAGACGAAGCGCAGGGGTTTCAATGAACAACCAAGATGCTGTTGTGAACAGTGCCGTACACACAAGAGCAATTATTACTTTGTAGATTTCGCTAGTAGTGGTCATGTGTCGGTTTACAAATGTGAAAATTGGATAGTGCCAGAGATAGATCCCGTAGGACGTCTTACCGATCAAAACAATAAATCGACGTGAAAGCAGCTTGGTCAAAGAAAAGGTGCTTGTTGTGAGACCGAGGATCAGACACGCAACGCTGACCGCAACAACTGTAAAACCTCCGCTGAACATGTACCCCGTGTATGGCTGTGAAAATTCTAGATACAAGAAAAGTACGAGCGCTCCCAGGATCGCGAGGATTTGCGAGAGTCTTACCGAGATGAGTCGGTATCGATAGATAAACGCGGTAATACAGCCAACAAGCAAAGAGTCAATGCGCGCATCAGTGCGAATAAAGATGGTGAATTGTTTGTAAGGAATCTCGCTAGGTGTTGTCCACATGACATGACGATGCCACAGTACAAACGCAATGAGGACTGCAATAGTTGAAATATGGATGAGCGTTTTCTTGGTGAAGTGAAGCAAAAGAATTAATGCTGCGGGCCAGACAATATAAAACTGCTCTTCTATTGATAAAGACCACAAGTATCCAAGGTCTCCGAAAGACTTTGGAAAACTTAGGACGTACTGCCAGTTGAGATAATAAAAGAATGTTGCCAAAACACCAGACGAGATCGAGGAGAATGCCTGCCCCTCTAGAACTGTGATGACGCTATAGAGAAGCAAGAGAATGCTGAGTGCGGGAAGTAGACGGAGAGATCGTCGCCCGTAGAAGTGAAGTAAGCGGATTCTTGAATGGGATTCGTGCTCATTGAGAAGTAACGAAGTGATGAGGAAACCACTTAAGACAAAAAAGATGTCGACTCCGAGGTAGCCACCACGAAAGAAATGATCAATGAAGGTGAATCCAGTAAGCCCTTGTGGAGCCAAAACTTCAAAGTGACGAGTTAAAACGAGGATTACCGCAATACCGCGCAGACCATCCAAGGATGTGATGTGGTTGAGACGCTGGATTTGGTTGTCAGCCACGTCGAAAGTGACGCACACGATCAACGAGACGCAACACTCGGTTGGCAAATGAATTGGAAATTCCGAGCCGACGCTTGGCTATATCAAAAACCCGCAAAGTCATTTTGTCTAGATAGATCAAAATTCTTTTGGAGCCGTCATTCGGCCTCGCACGGTATTCGGTGGATCGCACATTTGGGTTGTCTTCGTATGTGAAGTAATAAAGCGCCATGGATCGCCTTGCGACGCCATCTGGGCATTGCAAGGGGTCGGGATGCCCATGAAACGATGTGGCATCGGTGGCAAAAATAAGAACTCGATTGCCGAGAGGCTGCACGACCTTTTCTGCATGCGACATAGTGGCATCCCACAACTCAAGCCCACCGCCATATTCGGGTAGCCAGTTTTCATTGCAATACAGCAAAAGGTTGAGACGCCTCTTCCAATGACGTTGATGCGGATGAACCGTGAAGTCAGCATGCATGTTGAGAAAACCACCGCGAAGGGACTGGTGCAGCCCGCCTCCCTCAAATGTTGGATCTATTAAGAGTTTGGGTATTCCGGTGAGCTCTTCTAGGAGCGAAACAAATTCGGGAGAATTGAGTTCGCTCGCGATTCGTTGCAATGTAGGACCCCACGTGGAGGGACTGGAATTAGCAAATTTTCTTTCGTTGACGTGCAGATATCCAGTCCATTGCTCTTTATCGACGACATCAAAGTCTGCCATTGCCTGCTGAAAAACATCTGTTGGAAGAAAGTTGTCAATGACAACGTGTTGGTAGGGATGAGCAGTTGCAAACTCTGTTTTGAGAACCGAAAGTCGCTCGCGAAGATCTTTGATATTGAGCGCTGCAAAATTTGAAGACGTATCGCTGCTCATGGTTTGAGCTCATAGATGAATTGGTAGGCAAAGAACGGGGGGCGAATCTTGACGAGCACCTTGTCAATAAGACGGAGCGGCGCAATGATGAATTTAGGAACTTTCGCGTTACCTCGTGAAAGAACATCAAAAGGAAAACCGGTACATGCAACTCGTTGCACGCTGTAACCAGCAGATTGAGCAAGCCGCTTAAAACTGCGGTGAGTGAAGAAGCGCACGTGGGTTCGGTCAAGAATTCCGCGACGATCGTAGTCAAAGAATCCGAACATGGTTCTTACGCGCGGATACCAATGTCCAAAGTTTGGAATGCTGACGAGAACAATGCCGCCAGGAGATACGACGCCACGAAGTTCGCTGAGCAGTACATCGGGCTGTCGCACATGTTCAACTACGTCTGCACACAAAACAACGTCAAATGGACCGGGAAGATCTTTTGGGAGACCTTGATCAAGGTCGGCTTGAATGAAATCATCAAGGCGTTCCTTGACGAGTTCATGGCGCTCAACATCGATACCCACAACAACATGGCCAAGCGCACGAATGCGCTCACCAAGAGCACCATCAGAACACCCAACATCGAGGATATTGCAACGTGATTTTTTACTGAGTTGACGAAGCAGCTGACCGTGTGAAGAATCAGCGGAAGATTTCATCTCGTATGCATGATTTTGTGTGACGTATTTGCCACTACCAAGGCCCATCTTTTGAAGTCGATAGCGGAATGTCTCGACCATCACTTGGCGGCCGTATTTGAGACCATCAACATGGCAGATCTCATCTCCGTAATACGTTGGAATTGGAATTTCAATAATTCGAGCACCTGATGCATGTAATTGCAAAATGATCTGCGTATCAAAATCAAATCCATCTGAGTTTTGCTCGAGAGCAAGTTTTCGCAGCGCTGTGACCGAGTATGCGCGGTAGCCACTATGCCATTCGGAAAGGTCGGTTCCGGCCATTGCGTTTTCCCAACGCGTCAGAATTTTGTTGCCAATAAATTTGTAGAGGGGCATTCCTCCGCGTCGAGCAGCACCTTGTTCCAACATGCGCGAACCAAAGACGGCGTCAGCCGAGCCATTGAGTAAAGGTGCAACCATCTCGGGCAACAACTCGGGAGCGTATTGACCATCTCCATGGAGCAACACGATGACGTCAAGACCAAGTTCATGGGCCCACGCATAGCCTGCTTTTTGATTGCCGCCGTACCCCAAATTGACTGGATGCCGGACAATGTGAAGAGGTAAATGGTTGGTTGAGCGCTGGTATTCGAGAGCCGCATCATGTGTCTGGTCGTGGCTTGCGTCGTCACAGACGAGGACTGCAGAAATCTGGGAAGCGAAATCTTTAGGAATGCGATCGAGCACATTAGCGAGAGTGCTTTCCGCATTGTATGCGACTATTAGGACTCCAATTTTTAGTGATGAATGTTTGGAGTCCATAGTCATCAATCAAATTTAGTGGCTCTTTGAGCCTATATGTGCTCTTAAGGGTTTTTTCCTGTTTGAACTAGTGCAACCGATGTGTCACCAAGCGGGGCATCAGATTGCAACAGAATTGTTTGAGTCTCCCAACCAAACCATGTTGGGCACGAGGCCACCTGTGCGCCACCAACATGCCTGCCCTGGGCGGTATCGAAGGCAATGGCTCGCTTTGCATCAAGAGATACGTCATAAAGAAGATATTTGTTCTCGCTGAAACCACTTTGACTGTGAAGAACAATCCATGAGTAGTCCCTAAAATTCGTTGGGAAATTAAGCAAGGTGAGGTATTTTGATTCGCCGCTGAGACCAATCACGACTTTGCCATTTTCTGATGGGATTATCTTCGGTGGATCAAACTCTCCTGTTACTTGGCCTGCAGCAGGCGAGACAACCTTCATGTCGACTCCGTTGACAGTTAAGGAAGTGAGCAAGGGCGCCTTCCCAAACTTTCGCGTGAGTGGTAGTAAGGCATTGTCTTGCACCGCAAAAATCGCGATTTTTGAATCGGTCGCGTCTTGAGTAGTGAGTGGAATTTCAAACTGAAATCCGGGCTTGGGGCCAGAGACAAGACTGCTGATTCCCAAGTCGCTGCGGGGCTCAGTGGTTGTCCCAACATAAATCACTGTGCCGTTTTGGGAAACAACAATTGTGGTGGGATTTTTGCCAAGACTCGGAGTCCAGCCGTGCAGGGTGAGTACCCCGGTGACTTCTGTGCGGGTAATTGGTGTTCCTGCACCGTCTGGTCGAGTTGGCATGAACTGCCCTGCATGACCCCATTCGCATGTGACAACTGATTCTGCTGTGCTTGCGTCAAAGCTATTGCGCAGCATGCGTTGAGCTTCGCTCGCTGTGACTCGCGCAGGCGCTGTCAGTGCAATGCCCTCACCTGGTGCGAGGTCATTGCGAATGAGCATCGTTTCACCGAGGTATTCAATCCATGGCGAATAATTGCGCAGGATGTATTCGCTGATGTCGTAGTGGCGAACGGCGTTTTCTACTTGGTCCCATTCGTTGAGACCACCCGCAGATGCATAGACGACAACTTCGGGGCGTTGCTGTCGCATTGAATCAATAACTTGAGCTTGGCTCTTTGCGGTTGCGCTTTGTACGGCGTAGCTAAATTGTGTTGTTGGAATTTGATTGAGTAAAAAGTTGTAGAGAGACGATGAATTACTGAAGTCATAGACGCGAGCCTTGTCACCGATGTTGTCTTTAAAGAAAGTTCTTAATGCAGCAACTTTGTTGACGTAGGCAGTATCTGCGTAGTAACCCAATCGAGGGACAGTTGCTGGAGCGTTTGCCCTTGTGTGCAGACGACTTGGAAGAGATGTCACCGTCTGATTAATTGCAGTAATTAAAGGTGCGCCGGGCAAAAGCAGAATTGGTCCAATGAATAGCCACACCCAAGCAGAGGCACGAATTCGACTGCCAGCACTTCGAAACGGTTGAACAAGTTCTCCAAGTAATTCTCCACCACGTTGGACTACATAGATCAATACGGGCATCATTGCGATGAGTGATTGGTAAACGTGTGAATCTGGCCGTGTAGTTGTCTTACGGAAAAAGAGAGCGCCACCCAATGCAAGCGCAACAACTGTCCAGTCTTGGCTCGACACAGTTTTGCGTGTACGGAAACGCCAAATGAGAAAGAAGCCAACAAGGAGCACGAGTATCGGGGTGACCACCAAAATTGCTGTGGGGGTTCGGTAGTTGTCCGGGTCAACATTGAGCGGAACAGCTGTCTCGAGATACCAGCCCGCAGGAAAAGTTTGCCACCAACTGATAAACCCTGAAAGAACATGAGCACGATTTAGAACGATGCCTGCTGCAATCACACCTAAAACACCGCATGATGCGAGTCGCAATGTGAGAGATCGCAGCGACCATGGTTTGGTGCCTTCACGCCAGTCGTAGAGATCGACGGCGACCGCAACAAGTCCAACGGCAATGAGATAGACGATCATTTCTGATGCCAAAACGGTTGAGGTGATGAGCGAGGCGGCAAGTACCAATGCGCTTATCCAACTGCGTTTTGTGAAAAACCACAAGATTGGAATACCGAGGAGTGCAAGCGGAATAAAACGAAAGATGAACAGTGTTGCATCGCCTCGCAATACGTCAGCGAAGCTCCACAGGAACTTTTGTGGAAAGAAGAATAACAAAGCGACAAAAATCAAGAACGCAACGTTCTTTTTCGCGAGAACTGCGGAACACAAATAGAGCGAGACGATGAGAAGCGGAATAAAGATCAGTTCCGTTCCGGCAACAAGACCCCAAAACGATGTGCCGAAGAGTTCAAAACTAATTCTTGGAACAATGACTGCCGGCAGCAATCCGACGTTAAAGAAAAAATCTCTCCACGGTAGTTGTCCATTTTGCCAGCGAATAGCCCCTGTAAGGCTTTCACCATGATGGAAAACATCTAGTTCGTTAACGTCGCCTGGTGCGTGACTTGTGAAAAGAAAAAGTAGGACAGGAACTGTCAAAAATATAATTCGAGCACGTTCCAATGCGGCGATGGCCACTGGTTGTTTTTGAAAGAATCGGCGAATGTCAAAAACAATTAGCGCTGCTGTAGGAATGAGAACCACAAACAGCGGTAGCCATGCAAGGGATCGAGTTGTGTTTTCGCTCGCAACAAAAATTGCGGTTTTATGAGAGACGTACCACAATGCTGGCAGTGACAGCCATGTTGCGATGATGGTGAGCGTTGACCTGATGGATCGTGCGGAAGCATGATTGCCGAAGAGCCGCACCACTATCCGTTCGATAGCCCATGGCGCGAGACTTCCAATGAGCGATCCCGCGACAAGGATGAACCAAATATGTTGAGATGTAACAGGATGTCCCACAACGAATGCCACCAATAATGTGAGGGCAACAATCGCTGAGCGAAGTATGCCGAAAACAGGCGGTGTAGATGCGTGTGCTTGATCTGAAGTAGCGCGCCAGATTTGAAGAATTTGCGCGTCATTTTCGTGAGGAAGAAGTGGTGAGAGGAATTGCACACGTCGTGCCAGACGTGGGATGAGCACGTAGGTACCAAGAGCCACTGCGGGCAAGATGGTGGACCAGATGACAAACACCCACCAAAAGTGATTGGGGTCAAAGTTGTAGACGAGTGCATAACCCATGCGGTCTGTCTGCGGCGGGGAAAACACAGGCAACAAAAGAGAGCATGTGATTGCTGCTGCCGCGCCAACAACGATGGAAATTAGGAAACGAAGCGCATAACGAAATGCCATGGCAAGAATTTGCCCAATATTCGTTGTGTCCATCGAGAAGAAAGACTAGTTCAGAGTTGGGGAAACACTGATGTGGACCCACTCGTTGTATGTGAACCAGCGACCGAAAACGGCAGGAAAAGGGAATGATTTGCGCGAGAGCTCGGAACAATGAATAGAGGCGGCAAGTTGCGCAAGAGTATCGAGATCGAAATACGTAACATGCGTTGAATCGGAAGCAAAACCACGCTTTTGAGGGCAGATCATAATGAGTTTGCCACCTGGCGAGAGGTGCTCAACGTATGTGTGCAGTAAAGCGCGAGCATCGGCAAAAGTGAGATGTTCAATCACATGAGAGAACAGAAGCGTGTCGAACTTTCTGTTTGCAGTATCAGGAAGTGCCAAGAACTCATCTGGGGTGTAAGCAGTAAAGCCACGCTCTCTACAAACTTTGATGCTCATGAGATTATGGTCAACACCAACAGCACGGGAACCAAGAAAGTTGAGATTGCGGCCGATGCCGCAACCGACTTCAAGAACGTTTCCATTAGCGATTCGCCGAATCTTCCAGCGATATGGTTGCCCGCCGACAAGACGCGAGATGAAGCGACCCGAAAGGGCGGTCAGCCTATTTGTGTATGCCTCTGACTGCGTGGATGCATTCTCGTGGTTCATCCGACGAGAATTGCGTAGGTGCAAATGATCCACGCACTGCCACCGAGTAAACCGAGAAGAACATCGCCAACACGACCTTTGCTTTGTGATGCAATTGCGATGACATAAACCGGAAGAAGGCACACTGCATACCGACCTTCTGCTCCGATAAGTACTCCTGAAGTGATAACTGTTCCGATGATAAAAGCTGGTGCACCCACCAAACCGGCGAGGCCAGCAAAGAGGCTGAGAGATGCAATATCGTTGCCTTTTTGCACGCGTAACGCGCTCACAATGATGGCTCCGATAAGCAATGGTAAGACAAAAGATCGCATCAGTGAAACGTATTGATTGAAAAACCTTGCACTGTCGAAACTACGACCTGGTGGAAACCATGTGAGCAAAACATCCGGATTGAGGAGATGTTTGAGCGGGGGCAGGCCATCAAATTTCATTGCGATTGTTTGAGGAACGATGTCTGCACTGATCGTGGCTCTCAGGCTGTCAAGAACGAGCCATGCTCCTGATGTCAGAGCACCCGCAGCAAACATTAACAATGGGGCTTTAACCAGAGACAGCCCTCGTTGTTCATCGCGTTTTTGCATGAGTGCATCCGTGACTAGCCAAGCCGCCACCGCTAGCAGCATTACAAGATTTGTTAGTTTTGTGAAACCAACAAGTGCTCCAACAACAATCAACCAACGAGTACTCAGCAGATTCTTTTTCCAAAGAACTGCTGCAAGCAAAGCTCCGCCACCGGCCAACATGGCAAATGAATCAGGAGTCACGATTGATGCAGAGTGCAGTGCTCCTGGCAAGGTGATCAGAAGTCCGAGCCCGGCGAGCAACGGAAACGATCGCACACCGAGTTGTCGACCAGCAGCAAAAGTTGCAGCGAATCCAAATCCGAAGAGCAATGCACTCATGAGGCGAGCCCCATCGATCGCGCCATCAAGAATTCCTAAACCGCGCAATGTTCGACCAGATATGCCAGAGAGGATGTAATACAACGGCGGATGTGGTGAGGCTGTCTGCCAACCATCATCACGAAACGCTGCAGGTGGAAACTTGACCGAATCACATGGGGGGTCTAGCCATTGGAAGTCAATTCCGCGACACGATTCTTCATGCATCGCATCTTGGCCAAGTTTGTCACCAAGTTTTGGAACATGACCTCGCGTGATCTGAAGTGCGTAGTCAAGATGTCGAAGTTCGTCAATAGGGGAGAATTTTGGATATTGAACAATGTGCATGAAAGCGGGAATAAAGGCAAGCAGAAAGGCAATGACGTAAGGAGCCAAGGTCTTCGGTGCAAAATAACGCCTCAATGACATCGACACAGGCTAATCCAATCTGACTGAGCGAATTAGACGTTCAGGTTTTTGCTCAGCATGCTGACCAGGTAGTCCTCTTGTGGCGAGTGCTGACCAACTTCAGCAAAGCCAATGCGGTGGTGAAAGCGCAGCGAGCCAGGGTTTGGCGGCTCGAGGTTGACTTCACAGCACAGTAAAGAGTGTTGTGCTGAAGTAATCATCTGCTGTTCGACCGACTGATAAAGAAGTACGCCGAGTCCGAGATTTTGATAAGCAGAATCGATTGCGATGCGATCGAGATAGACAAAGCTGTCAAAACGGTCAGCGAACCAGCGGTGGTTGACACCAGCGTCAGGAGCATCTGGCGCAAACGTGATGCAGAAGGCGCAAACTTCGCCCTGTTCGTTATCGATTGCTAGTGCATGCAAGCAATTTTTGATGTCGGTTTCAAGTTCGGGCAGAGTCAGTTCGCTCACGCCTGGTGTGTTGGCATTATTAATCTCGAGCACCCGCGTCAAATCAGCAAATTCAATGTTTCGCACGCTTGGTTGAAAGTTGCTCATGGTGTTGCTCTAGCCTGACAGTATGCACACACAAATGCCAAACGGATTTGAAACAGCAATCTTTGGAATGGGCTGCTTTTGGGGTGCAGAGCGCCTGTTGTGGCAACTCGAAGGCGTTCACTCAACCGCAGTGGGCTACGCCGGCGGCCATACCGCAAACCCAACGTACAAAGACATCTGCTATTTGGATACTGGGCATGCCGAGATGGTGCAGGTGGTGTTTGATCCTTCTCAAATCTCGTATCAGATGTTGTTGAAAACATTTTGGGAGTCGCACAACCCGACACAAGGCATGCGCCAAGGAAACGATGTGGGTTCTCAGTACCGCAGCATGATCATGTACACAAACGAGACACAGCGCATCGAGGCAATTGCTAGCAAAGATTTGTATGCATCGCAATTAGATGTTGCTGGCTATCCGGCGATTACGACCGAGATCATTGCAGCAACCGAATTTTTTATGGCCGAGGAATATCACCAACGCTATTTAGAGAAAAATCCGAATGGTTATTGCGGCATTGGTGGCACGGGTGTGTCGTGCCCTATTGCTTCCATCCCTGCTTAAGTATTTCTTCTCGATCTGCATCAAGCGGTCGGCCTTCCCAGCCGAGCACACCTGGAGTTTTTGAGAGAGCAGCAATAAGACCTTGCATTGGTGTTGACCCAACAATTGGGATCATTTGTCTGGCTGCATAATGCTCATCGGTTGCAATGTCGGCCATGTCGAAGACTGGGCCCACAGCAGCCTCTGCTGCAGCAAGTGTTGCGACAACTTCGTCTCGCGTGCGTGCTGCACACCAGTCGATCATGAGTTGCTCAAGTAGTTCGCGATTACTCATGCGACCAGCAAATGTTGAAAATCGCGAGTCATCACCAACGCCCAAAACTTCCATCACTCGAGCAGCAACTGAATCGCTTGATGCTGAAACACCAACCCACTTTGCATCGCTGCACTCATACACACCGCGTGGCACCGAATATGGCAAGCCAGAACCAAGTCGAGGCTGCAACTCGCCACTCAATTTGTAGAGCGAGATGACAGGACCCATCAGCTGGAACACTGTGGTGAGCAAATTGACATCGACCACTTGACCAACGCCAGAATGCAACGCAACCATGGTTGCAAACGCTGCCGTGATGCCTGTTGCTTCATCGGTGAGCGCAATTGCAGGCAACATTGGCGGGCCATCTGGGTCACCGCTAACCGCCGCAAGACCAGCCATTGATTCGGCAATTGATGCAAACCCAGGCCTTGATGCGTAGGGACCATCTTGACCAAAGCCAGAGACTCGAACGATTACAAGTTTTGGATTGCGCTCAAGCAACATGTCAGGCGAAAGATTGAGGCGCTCGAGTGTGCCAGGCCGAAAGTTTTCGACAAGCACATGTGCTTCGTCGACAAGGCGCAAGAAAATATCTCGGTCATCCTCTGCTTTGAGATCAAGTGCGATGTTGCGCTTGTTGCGATTGACGAGTTTCCACCACAAGCCCTCGCCGTCGCGAGGGTCGCGCCACGCCATGCCACGCAACGAATCACCAGTGTCTGGTCGCTCTACCTTGATGACGTCTGCACCAAAATCGGCGAGGTATCGAGCACAGTTTGGCCCAGCCAAGACTGTCGAGATATCAACAACTCGAATATCTGAAAGTGGTGGATTCAAAAACTAGAACCCTGGGCGTGATCGACGGGTCACCGTCGACTCATTCCACCAGCGACCACTGAAGCGCCACGAAGTAGTAGGTGTCTCGCGTGCTGCAGCAGGTTGCACTTTTGGCCACAACGCTTCCAATGCGGTTGCAATAGCAATCGCCTCTTGTTCGGATGGCTGTGGTGAGACGCTGTGTTGCATAAGTTTTTACAGCGGCATGTTGCCGTGTTTGCGGCGTGGCAACTCTTCGCGCTTTGACTGCAACATGGACAGGCCGGCGATCAACTTGATTCGTGTTTCTGCTGGATCAATGACGTCATCGATGTAGCCGCGTTCTGCAGCTGCATATGGGTTGGAATACTTTTCGGTGTATTCCTGCACGAGTTCGGCACGACGAGTTACGGGATCGGCTGCGTTTTGCAACTCGCGGCGATACACGATCTCGACTGCACCTTGTGGACCCATCACTGCCAACTCTGCAGTTGGCCATGCATACGCCAAGTCGGCGCCGATTGACTTTGAGTTCATGACCACGTATGCGCCTCCGTAGGCCTTGCGTGTAATGACCTGAATGCGCGGAACAGTTGATTCACAATATGCATAGAGCAACTTGGCGCCGTGGCGAATAATGCCGCCGTACTCTTGGTCGACACCTGGAAGAAACCCAGGCACGTCAACAAACGTGATGATCGGAATATTGAATGCATCACACGTGCGCACGAAGCGCGCAGCTTTTTCACTCGACTCGATATCGAGCACACCGGCCAAGATCATTGGCTGGTTGCCAACAATGCCCACCGACTGACCATTGAGTCGCGAGAAACCGCACACGATGCTTTTTGCCCAATGTGGGAAGTATTCGAAGAATTCGCCATCGTCCATCACTTCGGTGATGACCTTCTTCATGTCGTATGGCTGGTTGGCCGACGGAGGAAGAATGGTGCGCAACGATTCACACAAACGTGTTGGGTCGTCGGTGATCTCGCCAACAGGCGGCTCAGTGATGTTGTTTTGTGGCAAGAAGCTGAGCAAGAAGCGCACATCTTGCAAGCAAGACTGTTCGTCAGCGCTCACAAACGTGGCAACACCACTCTTGGATGCATGGCTCATTGCGCCACCGAGTTCTTCGAGCGTGACGTCCTCGCCAGTAACGGTCTTGACTACGTCTGGGCCCGTAATAAACATGTGGCTTGTTTCGCGCACCATGAATATGAAGTCGGTCATTGCAGGCGAGTACACAGCGCCACCCGCACATGGGCCGAGAATTACCGAGATCTGCGGGATAACACCACTCGCTTGCACGTTGCGATGAAAGATTCCGCCGTAGCTTGCGAGCGACACAACACCTTCTTGAATTCGCGCGCCGGCTCCGTCATTGAGACCAATCAATGGTGCGCCAACTTTGAGCGCCAAGTCCATCAACTTGTGAATCTTTTCGGCAAACACTTCGCCCAACGCTCCACCAAACACCGTGAAGTCTTGGCTGAACACAAATACTTTGCGACCATCAATGGTGCCCCAACCCGTGATCACACCGTCTGTATATGGGTGCTCCTCAAGCCCAGCCGAGTGAGCGCGATGGCGAGCCAACAAATCAAGTTCGTGAAAGCTGTCTGGGTCGAGCAATATCGCTAAGCGTTCGCGTGCGAGCAGCTTGCCTTTTTCGTGTTGGCGCTCAACCGAGCGGGGCGATCCAGCGTTGTATGCCTGATCTTTGCGGGCCTGCAAATCTTGCAGCTTGGCGTCCATCGAATTGTTACTCACCACGTCAAGAATAGCGACCGATTAACCGCCAGCGAGAGTAGTTGTAGTAGCCAAATCAGGGGCAACTGTGGTCGTTGATTCCACAGTGGATGCGGTGATGTTTATCGTTGTGGCAAGTGGGATCAATTCGCCTGTTGTGGTTGCACCACTGATCTCGATGGACCAGACGCCAGCAACTGGCAATGTAAATGAACCATCGCCCATCACGATTGCGGCACCTCTGCGCTTGAGTGGCACATTGATGGCGATACCTGCATAACCAATCTCGGATGGAATGAGCTTGACGACAAAGTTGTTGATGCGTGATGGCTCGAGTAATTCAATGCGCATTGCATTGACGCCAGTCGTGCTTGGTGTGAGCGAGATGATGACGTGGAAGCGATCATTTTTGAGATCCTGTCTAAACGCGTAGGGCACCGTTGGCTGGGCACCCGATGCTCGAGCCTGTGGTGGGTGCATCGGCACCATCCACGAAGTTAAACCGAGCACGAGAATGCCAACGAGAAGTTCAGTTGACACTGCACGCCTCAGGCGCCAAGCCATCTTGCTTGTCAATTCAGTTTCTTTGGAGAGTCGAGTGACAGTGAAATTTTTGAACATCAAACTGATCCAGGCCATTCCCGCAACAACTACGAGTTTGAGTAAGTTCAGTCGGCCGTGACCAGTGGAAAAAATATTGAAACTATCGAGCAGGTACACCTGCATCACGCCTGTAGCGATTGAAACGAGGATGAGGATTGTGGAGATGCGCATAAATCCGCGCACCGCATTGAGCAAATCTGCTTCGCCAGGAGCATTGAGCACCGTGCGCGAAAGCAACAGCAACCCACCAAGCCACATGCCGATTGCCAATGCATGGGCAATGCCAAATATGTATGTGAAGAGTGCGACGTGTTGGCCGATTCGTGTGAGACCAAAGGTTGCCATCATTACCGTAATAAGAGTGATGGCCGGAACTTGTGTGGCTGGCTCAAAAACTCGCGCTGGTTGAAAGGTGACCCAGAATGATCCGACAACGAGTGCAAAGCGCAACAGCAATACCAAACCTGCTGCATCATTGAGCGCACCAAACCAACTAAACGGATTGAGTGAACTAATAAATGTGTTGTCAGAGTTGCGCATTGCAGTGATTGCAACGATGAGATACATCGTCGTTACAGCTAGAAGCCACGTGATGCGAAAGAAGCGTAAGCACACGCCGTAGTCGATGCCTTCCGGCCATGCGAGTGTGACAGTAAGCAGTCCACCAAAGATCGCAGCAACTAATAGATATTCAAAGATGCGAAGCAGCCCAAGCAAGCCGCCTACTCGCGGCCCACCACCTGCTGACTGCACCACCACTTCGCCAATAACTGCGGGCAGTGTTGTGTCGGTCGGAGTTCCATCGGCAGGAGCAATTGTTGTTTCAGAAACTATTTGTGAAGTAAATGGAATTGAGCCCTGTGAGCCATCGACAAGTTTCCATTCGATCAAACATTCACCTGCGGCAAATGCGGTAGTGAGCGCAACCGAAACTGTTTTGCTGTCAGCGCCAAGTTGCGGAAGGGCTATGCCGACCGATTCGGTATTGCACACGACGGTCAGACCCATTTTGCCGATGTCGGTTATTTCGTCTCGAAACACCATCTGAATTTGCGGAGGCTGAACCTGCACGATCTGATTGCGCATTGGATTGGAAGTTGTGACTTCATTTGTGCCGGCAACGCCAGTTGCCATTGCCCCAAGTGCGCTAAATCCACTCATATATATGAATGAAGCAATAGCGAACCCAATTATCGAAGCCATTCGCTTGGCTGTAAATCGTGGCAGTTGCGGTGAAGTCATCATTGATCCCATACAACGGTAGCCAAAAGGTTTCAGGGGTGTGGCACCGTCTAGGTAGGCTCGCAGGCGATGGCTGTTCAATCGTTATATCGCCGCTACAGGCCTCGTCGCTTTGACGAGCTGAAGGGCCAAGAGCACGTGGTTCGTGCGCTACAAAATGCAGTCATCAACCATCGCGAAGGTCAGGCTTATTTGTTTTCTGGGCCGCGTGGCACGGGCAAAACCTCAACTGCGCGCATTTTGGCCAAGGTGCTCAACTGCGAAGAACCCGAAAACGGTGAACCGTGCGGAATCTGCAACTCGTGTGGGGCAATTGATAGCGGCAACAGTTACGACGTTCTTGAACTGGATGCTGCAAGCAATAACGGTGTTGAAAACATGCGCGACCTGATTGAGCGTTCGTCGCTTGGCAACCCTGGTCGTCATCGTGTGTTCATTTTGGACGAAGTGCACATGCTTTCGAAGCCAGCCGAGGCCGCGCTGCTTAAGACGCTCGAAGAACCACCACCTCATGTGGTGTTTGTGCTGGCCACAACCGATCCGCAAAAAGTAAGCGAGACAATTCGCAGTCGTACCCAACACTT
>WLPO01000002.1 GCA_009698745.1 Actinomycetota bacterium | reverse complement strand
TTTAATGAGTACTGCAAAGAATCAGTGTTGCGTTACACCAGTGACTGGGAGCGTTATGTAACTCGCCAAGCTCGCTGGGTTGATTTTGCCAACGATTACAAAACTCTCGATGTCTCCTACATGGAAAGTGTGATGTGGGCATTTAAGACTCTGTGGGACAAGGGTCTGATTTACGAAGGGTTTCGCGTACTTCCGTATTCGTGGGCGCTTGAGACTCCATTGTCGAACACAGAAACGCGTATGGACGACGCGTATAAGCAAGTGCAAGATCCTGCACTCACTGTCGCGTTTGTGCTCGAGACTGGCGAATCACTACTTGCATGGACGACCACACCATGGACCTTGCCGAGCAACTTGGCTCTCGCAGTTGCGCCAGACGTGAGTTATGTGCGAGTGCGCCATAACGGAACTGTGTACATCTTGGCCGAAGCCCGTCTTGGTGCATATGAAAAAGAGTTGGAAGGCGCCGAGGTGTTGGACACTGTGCTCGGCTCGACATTGGTTGGCCGCACATACACGCCGATGTTTTCGTACTTTGCCGATCAGCCAGATGCATTTCGAATCATTGCGGGTGACTTCGTTACAACCGAAGACGGCACTGGAGTAGTGCATCTTGCCCCTGGCTTTGGTGAAGACGACCAACGTGTATGTAGCGAAAATGGCATTGGGCTTGTTGTGCCGGTCGATAGCCGTGGGTTGTTTACAAGTGAAGTTCCAGACTTCTTTGGAATGTTGGTGTTTGACGCCAACCCACTCATTATCCGTGAACTCAAGTCGCGTGGCGTCGTATTGCGTCATGAAACATACGATCACGCTTATCCACATTGTTGGCGCACTGGAAAGCCACTCATCTATAAAGCCGTGAGCTCATGGTTTGTCAATGTGACTGCCGTAAAAGAGCGCATGGTTGCGTTGAACGAAGAGATCACTTGGGTACCCGATCACTTGCAGCATGGAAGTTTTGGTAAGTGGCTTGAAAATGCTCGCGATTGGACGATCAGCCGCAATCGTTTTTGGGGCTCACCGATCCCTGTTTGGCGTAGTGATGATCCGGCGTATCCGCGTATCGATGTGTATGGAAGTCTTGCCGACCTCGAGCGCGACTTTGGTGTCACGGTTACCGAATTGCATCGCCCGGTCGTAGATGACTTAGTGCGACCAAACCCTGATGATCCGACTGGAAAGTCGATGATGCGCAGGGTTCCCGAGGTTCTTGATTGCTGGTTTGAGAGTGGCTCAATGCCGTTTGCCCAGGTGCATTATCCGTTTGAAAATCAGGAATGGTTTGATCAGCACTACCCAGGTGACTTCATCGTTGAGTACATCGGTCAGACGCGCGGTTGGTTTTACACGCTGCATGTTTTGGCAACAGCGTTGTTTGATCGTCCCGCTTTTTCTACATGCGTCAGTCACGGCATTGTGCTGGGTGATGACGGAGCAAAGATGTCCAAGAGTCTGCGCAACTATCCAGACCCTATGAACGTGTTTGATACATATGGTGCTGATGCAATGCGTTGGTATCTGTTGTCTTCATCAATTTTGCGTGGATCGGATTTTGCGGTAACCGAAGAAGGTATTCGCGACACAGTGCGTCAAGTGATGTTGCCATTGTGGAACAGCTGGTATTTTTTGTCACTGTATGCCAATGCCGAGTCAATGACAGGCGAGGTTCGCTACGACTCAACAAATGTGTTGGATCGTTACGTGTTTTCAAAATTGAAGCGTCTCATTGAAGACACGACGATTTCGATGGATCAATATGACATCTTCAATGCATGCCAGCAAGTGCGAACGTTTTTGGATGTTCTGACAAATTGGTATATCCGTCGCAGCCGGGATCGATTCTGGAAAGGCGACAAGGATGCAATCGATACGTTGCACACGGTGTTGCAAGTATTGACCCGCATTGCCGCGCCTCTGCTGCCGCTGACCACCGAAAAGATTTACAAAGAACTCACCGGCGAGCGAAGTGTGCATTTAGAGGACTGGCCAGACGCCAGCATTGTGCCGAGCGATGACGAGCTTGAAAAAGTAATGGATCAAGTTCGTGATGTGTGTTCGACAACGTTGTCATTGCGCAAGGTGCATTCGCGCCGTGTTCGACTGCCACTTGGTGAACTCACCGTTGCATCACCGTTGGCTAACGCACTGCAATCGTTTGTCTCAATTATCACCGACGAAGTGAATGTGCACAAAGTGACACTCACAACGGAGCTCGGCCAAGTGGCCAAACACGAATTGCAACTCATACCGGCTGCTCTTGGTCCGCGCCTTGGCGCCAATACCCAAAAAGTGATTGTTGCGGTGAAGAAAGGCGATTGGTCCATCAACGGTGACGTAGTCATTGCTGGTGGGGTGGTACTTGAACCACACGAGTTTCAGGTTCGTCTGGTTGCCGCTGCGGGCGATACCGAAACGGTCGCAAGCGCTGCTCTTGCCGATGGCCAGGGGATCGTGTTGCTGAATATCGAATTAACCGATGCGCTACTTGCAGAAGGTGCCGCACGCGACATTGTGCGCATGGTGCAACAAGCTCGGCGCGAAGCTGGCCTGGCCGTTTCTGATCGCATTGTGTTAACGCTCGGTTTGCCAGAGTCGCTGCAGTCACAAGTGTCCCAATTTGAGTCTTATATTGCCTCTGAAACCCTTGCACAGCGCATTGATTGGGTTCAAGGGCTCGATCCAACGGGGGATCTGGATGGGAATCCCGTCCACATAGGCGTCGATCAAGTACGGTAAAGCGCCAAGTTCGAGAGGGAAACATGCCATCAGCATCAGCAAAGAAAAAGGCCTTAGTTAAAAAGAACCAGGCCAAGAAGGCGGCGGCGCAAAAAGCACTCGCCAAGAAGAAGTCCGATCTGGCCAAGAAACTCGCGGCAAAGAAGAAAGTTGAACTGGCGAAAAAACTGGCTGCGCAGAAGAAGCTCGCTGCACAAAAAGCACTTGCCAAGAAAAAGGCTGATCTTGCTAAGAAGCTCGCTGGGCAAAAAAAGCTCGCTGCACAAAAAGCACTAGCCAAGAAAAAGGCCGATCTTGCAAAGAAAGTAGCTGCGCAGAAGAAGCTCGCTGCGCAGAAGAAGCTCGCTGACCAGAAAGCTCTTGCACTTAAAAAGGCCGAGTTAGCCAAGAAGGTCGCTGCTAAAAAAGCACTTGAAGTTGCACGCAAAAAGGCAATGCGCGAAAAAGAGATGGAGCGCAAAAAGATTGCAGCACAGCGCAAGAAAGATTTGGCGCTGCAGCAAAAGCTGAAGGCATTGGCTGCAAAAGAGGCAGCTAAGGAAAAGGCGCGCATTGCTGCAGAAAAGTTGGCGCTGAAGGCAGCACAGGAAGCCGAGAAGGCTCGTATCCGAGAAGAGAAAGAAGCAGCTCGACTTGCACTTGCAGCAGAAAAAGAAGCTGCACGCGAGGCCGCATTGCGAGCAAAGCGAAAGCCAGAGCCACCACCGCGTCCACCAATTATCAAAACCGAATTCGCCGACGGCATTCAAGCAACGAAAGAGTTTGACCTCAAGTTCTTGGCCGGTCAACGCGAGTTGATGCTCGAAAAGAAAGCAGTATTGCTGCGACAGGCACTTCGTCTTGACGATGAGGCAAATTCACTCATTCAAGATGTCGAAATGGGCGATGTGCAGTTTGACGAAGAAGGCGGCGAAGGCGACACCATGGTGGTTGAGCGCTCTCGTGACCTCATGTTGTCGGCACAAGCTAGGCAGATCATCGAAGAGTTGGATGCTGCACTCGAGCGAATCAAGACCGGTGAGTATGGATATTCCATACACAGCGGATTGGCGATTCCTCGCGAGCGTCTCAAAGCGATTCCGGAGACAACAGAATCGGTTCTTGAGCGTGTCGGTGGCATTGGCCGTCGATGATCGACGCTGCACCAGACGCAACTCATACAACGCCAACAGGTAACCGAATGACGCTGGTTCGATCAATGCGCACGAGTGTGTTCGTTGCCGTCGTTATTGCGGTGCTCGATCAGATGTCCAAAGCCTGGGCTCTTCGAGACCTCGTTGATGGTCGCGTCATTCATGTGATCTGGACACTGCAATTTAATTTGACGTACAACCGTGGGATGGCATTCTCACGCGGAACAGGAGTAGGACCAATAATCGGTGTAATTGGACTTGTCGTTGTGGTGATGCTGTTGTTGTCACTGCGTCGAGCCGACAATGTTTTGACACGCCTTGCAACAGGTTTGATCATCGGTGGGGCGATGGGGAACATCTTGGATCGCCTCTTTCGAGATTCCGGGTGGATGCGTGGAGCCGTTATTGACTTCATAGATTTTCAATGGTGGCCAGTGTTTAATGTCGCCGACATGGCAATCATGATTGGAGCCGCGACAATGATCGTGGCAATGCTCAAGTACAACTCTCAGATCGAACGAACGGACGGCCACTAGTGCTGAATGAAATTATTCCAGCGGCGCTCAACGACCAACGTCTCGACCGTATTGTTGCTCTGATCGCCGATGTCAGTCGTGCATCTGCGGCTTCTTTGATTCAGGCAGGTGGAGTGGTGGTCGACGGTGTGTGTGCCGAGACTGGCAAAACCAAAATCGCTGAAGGCCAGACGATCGCAATTGACACTGCTTTGTTGCCTAAAAAAGAATTGCCAACAGCTGATGCATCGGTGATCTTGGACGTTGTCTATGAAGACACTGATGTCGTGGTGATAAATAAGAGTGCAGGTTTGGTTGTGCATCCCGGTGCCGGAAACCCAACAGGCACGATGGTCAATGGGGCTCTTGCGATGTTTCCCGAAATGGCATCTGCCGGCGACCCCTTGCGTCCCGGTGTTGTGCATCGCCTAGATGCCGGCACGACTGGCTTGATGGTGATGGCGAAAACACAAGCAGCCTACGAAGCACTGGTAGACGCGTTGTCAAAGCGCGAGGTGAAGCGCACCTACTTGGCACTCGTATGGGGACACCCAACCGTTTTGTCCGGCACGATCGATGCCCCCATCGGCAGAGATCAGAAAGATCCAACTCGCATGGGAGTCGTTGTCGACGGCAAAGCCGCTCGCACACGATTTGAGGTGAAATCAAAGTTTGATCTGCCACTGCCAAGTTCGTTGGTTGAGTGCAATCTTGAAACTGGACGAACTCATCAAATCAGAGTTCATCTCGAATCCATTGGGCATCCCGTGGTGGGGGACTCGACATATGGTGGTGCGCGAAGTTCTCTTTCGGCTCCGCGTCCGATGTTGCACGCCGCACAGTTGGCTTTTTTACATCCGATCAGCGGGCAAGCAATGTCGTTTGAAGCCGAAATGCCTGATGGCATGAAAGCATTGCTTGCTCGTTGTAGCTAAATGCTTCGTTACCGAATGAGTTAGTGATGGAGTTGTGGCCAAGGCGATGTGCCTCTGGCCGCAGAGGCAATTTTTGCCAACGTGTAATCTTCGAGATGTTCGCGCATATGTTCACCAGCAACATTCCAAATCGCTAGCAAGACGCAGTGCCCTTCATGGTCACATGAACCATCTTGGTGTGGCTTACCAAAATCTCCAAGACTGATTGGGCCGTCAGCTGCTGCAATTATTTGCGAGAGCAAGATCTCTTCTGGCGGTCGAGCAAGTGTGTATCCACCGCCTACTCCGCGTTTTGATTTCACTAGGCCAGCGCCTTTGAGCACCAAAAGAATTTGCTCAAGATACGGCTGCGGCAGTGCCGTGCGCGTTGCAATATCGCGAACCGAGGTTGGGCCTGGCTCGCCTTCGTGCAGAGCGAGAGAGAGGAGGGCACGACACGCATAGTCACCCCGAGTAGATACACGCACGGTTGTAGTGTAGATCGCGTGCTTGATCCAACGCTTCCTCAGTATTCAGGGGGTTGTATCTCCAGCATTATTCCAAGCCTGCTCGGTCCGCGGGGCACTGATTCGGTGCCTGCTTGGATGCCTCGGGCAGTAGAGGGTGCAAACCAAGTTGTATTGCTCGTGATCGATGGCCTTGGTTGGCATCAACTGCAAAGCAACATTGCTCATGCTCCAACAATTGCGTCGATGCAGGGTGGGTCGATCACCACGGTCGCACCGTCAACAACGGTCACGGCGTTGACGTCTATTGCAACAGGTCTGACCCCTGGAGAACACGGCTTGATGGGTTATCGCATGGACATGGGGCGTCATGTGATGCAGATGTTGCGCTGGGGAGATGAAAAGGGAGATCTGCGTACGACGTATCCACCCGAGATGGTGCAACCATGCCCACCGTTCATGGGAGCCTCGGTGCCAGTGCTCAGCAAAGCAGAACTTGAAGGTTCGGCATTTACCGAAGCGCACTTGCGTGGATCTCGTCCGATGGGTTGGAGATCGTCGTCGAGCATTGCGGTACAGGTTGGTCTCTTGTTGCAGTCGGGTCAGAAATTTATTTATGCCTATTACGACGGAATCGACAAGATCGCCCACGAGCGCGGATTCGGTGAGTACTACCAAGCAGAGCTGCGCCAAACAGATCGATTGGTCGCAGATGTTCTTGAACAACTGACACCCGGGAGCGTGTTGATCGTGACTGCGGATCATGGCCAAGTACATATCGGTGATGCATCAATAACTCCGCACCGCGATGTGCTTGATCAAGTTGCATATCAATCTGGCGAGGGCAGATTCCGATGGCTTCATGCACGAAGTGGAGCAATGCAGTCGCTGCATGCAACCGCAAAGGAGTTGTATGGCGATGTTGCCTGGGTTGTCACTCGCGATGAGGTAATTGACAATGGATGGTTTGGTCCGCGAGTGACCGATGCCGCGCGCAAGCGCCTCGGAGACGTTGCACTCGTGCCGTTTACCGACATCAGTTTTCATGAGCCGTTTGACACTGGTCCGTATCAGCTGATTTGCAGGCACGGCTCGCTGACAGAAGCCGAAATGCATGTTCCGTTGTTGGCATTTGCTCAACAGCCGTGAGATAATGCAACTATGACTGAAGTAGTACAAGAAGAATCCCCAGAAAATCCACCTGTAATTCCACCAGAAATTCCCAATGAAACGGTGACCGCACCAGCCAAAGTGATGCGCATCGGTTCGATGATTAAGCAGTTGCTAGACGAAGTGCATTCAATGACGATGGATGGACCAGCCCGAGAGCGTCTGGCCGAAATTTACGAACGATCTATTGTCGAATTGACTGAAGCCCTTTCACCCGACCTGGCGGAAGAGTTGCGCATGTTGTCGCTGCCATTTCGCGATGGAGTGACCCCATCGGATAGCGAGCTGAGAGTCGCCAAGGCCCAATTGGTGGGTTGGCTTGAAGGTCTGTTCCACGGGATACAGGCGACTTTGTTTGCACAGCAATTGGCGGCAAATCAGCAACTTAATCAGATGCGCCAATTGCCCAGCGGTCCCGGCGGAGCGACTGCCCCAGAAATCTCGGATCGCCCCGGCACGTATCTTTAGCCAGTAGCGAATTCGGTATGGTGAAAATCCCGGGCAAACAACAGGGGTAAGCAACACGGGTAAACACCCCACTGATAATCTCTCTCCTCCAACACGGCTTTTTGCCAAAAACATCAATCGAAAAACGAAAGGAGATTCCAGTGGGCGATTCGTTTACCCACTTGCATGTCCACACCGAGTTTTCGATGTTGGATGGTGCGTCGCGACTTGACGAATTGGTTGCCGCAGCCGTCGCCGATGGTCAACCCGCGTTGGGAATGACCGATCACGGCAATATGTACGGAACTCTCGATTTTTATCGACAGTGCAAAGAGCAGGGCATTAAGCCAATTATTGGCACTGAGGCATACATGGCTCATGAGCATCGCTCTGAGAGGCCGTCTCGACGAGGCAGGGTGGATGATTCGGGTGGTGAAACCGAATCTGGCGGCAAGGTCTATTACCACCTCACGCTCCTTGCAGAAAACAATGTTGGCTACAAGAATTTGATTCAGCTATCAAGCCGCGCGTTTTTGGAGGGCTACTACTACCAACCGCGTATCGACTGGGAATTACTCCATGAGCATCATGAAGGCTTGATTGCAACGAGCGGATGCTTGGGTGGGCACGTGCTGCAACGTCTGATGAAGGGTGATATCACTGGCGCACATGATTGCGCTGGAAGATTGCAAGATATTTTTGGGAAAGACAATTTCTTTATTGAATTGCAAGATCACGGACTTGCGGATCAAAAGCGAACGAATCCGCTTCTGATTGAACTCTCACGCAAAATTGGCGCGCCGTTGCTTGCAACAAATGACACTCACTACACGCATCGAGACGATCATGCTGCTCACGATGCTTTGTTGTGTGTGCAAACGGGATGCACAATGTCGGATCCAAACCGGTTCAAGTTTGAAGGAACCGAACATTATTTGAAGAGCGCTCAAGAGATGCAGTGGTTGTTTCGGGACGTGCCAGAAGCGTGCAGTAACACGCTTTGGATTGCCGAACGGGCAAACATCGAAATCGAGTTTGGAAAACCGGTGCTTCCAAACTTTGAGCTTCCAGATGGTTTCAAGACCGACGGCGAGTATCTGCATCACCTCGCCATGGAGGGAGCCAAGGAGCGATGGGGTCAAAAACTTCCACCAGCAGTAGTCGAGCGACTCAACTTTGAGTTGCAAACTATTGAACAGATGGGTTTCAGTTCGTATTTCTTGATCGTGTGGGACATGATTCGCTACGCGCGCGACCATTCGATACGCGTTGGTCCTGGTCGTGGCTCTGCCGCTGGGTGCGCTGTTGCGTATTGCTTGCGAATTACCGATCTCGACCCAATCAAGTACGACTTGCTGTTCGAGCGATTCTTGAATCCAAGTCGTGTCACTATGCCCGACATCGACATGGACTTTGACTCGCGCTACCGAGATCAGATGATTCGATATGCGTCAGACAAATATGGACGCGACCACGTTGCGCAAATCATTACGTTTGGCACCATTAAGGCTCGTAACGCAGTGCGTGATGCTGCGAGAGTGCTTGGCAAGCCGTATGTCGTTGGTGACAAGATTGCCAAGCTCATGCCACCCGTGGTGATGGGTCGTGACACTCCGCTCAAGTTTTGTTTAGAGCCAGATCCGAAAGGCGAGCACAAAGACGGATATCGCGCCGCCGCAGAGTTGCGGGCATTGTACGAATCCGACAGCGAAGTCAAAGAAGTGGTGGACGTTGCTCGTGGACTCGAAGGTCTCAAGCGAAACGTTGGCATCCACGCAGCTGCTGTGGTGATTACCAAAGAAAAATTGACCGAGTATCTACCGATTCAACGCAAAACCGAACAGGGTCAGAATCCGGAGGATGCACCGGTTGTCACGCAGTTTGAAATGCATGGTGTCGAGGCACTTGGCCTGCTCAAGATGGACATATTGGGTCTTCGCAACCTCGACGTGTTGAGTGATGCCAATGCCATGATCCGCCAATTCCGCGATAGCGAATTCGACGTAGACAAACTGCCTATTGACGACAAGTTGACGTTTGAGTTGCTTGCGCGCGGTGACACCATCGGAGTTTTCCAGTTGGAGAGCACACCAATGCGGGCGTTGTTGCGTTCTTTGATGCCAGAAACGTTTGAGCATCTCTCGGCAGTGCTTGCTTTGTATCGACCTGGGCCAATGGGCGAGAACATGCACAATGACTTTGCCGACTACAAGAACAATCGCAAAAAGAACGAGTATTTCCACCCTGATGCTGCCGAATTATTGGGTGATACGTACGGGCTCATGATTTACCAAGAGAGCGTGATGCGAGTTGCTCAGAAGTTTGCCGGGTACTCACTAGCCGAAGCCGACACACTGCGAAAAGCCTGTGGCAAAAAAGATAAAGCTGCAATGGCCGAACAACGCGCCGGAATTGAATCTGGTTGTGTCAAGCTGGGCTACGGAAAAGAGTTGGGAACAACTATTTTCAACATGATCGAAAAGTTTGCCGACTATGCGTTTGCGAAGAGTCACGCATATGGCTACGGATTGATCTCGTACCAAACCGCATATCTCAAGACGCATTTTCCGGTTGAGTATCTTGCATGTTTGCTCACGAGCGTCAAGACCAATTACGACAAAGCCGCTGTGTATCTATCCGATGCGCGTATGAACAACATTGTCGTGCTCACGCCAGACATCAATCTTTCTGGAGTTAATTTTGAGCCAGTACTCGATGGCGATGTTCGTAAGATCACATTTGGTCTCTCTGCTATTCGCAACGTAGGCGAGGGGTTGAGTACAAAAATTGTCGAGCATCGCAACGCCTATGGCCCATTTGAATCCTTCTACGACTTTGCTGAACGAGTTCCGACAGACGTACTGAACAAAAGGGCGATTGAGTCACTGATTAAAGCTGGAGCATTTGACAAGCTTGGTCACCCACGCAAAGGCTTGCTTGCATCTTTCATGCCGATCATCGATACCACTTTGAAACGTCGCGAAGAAAAAGATCAGGGTGTAATGAGCCTCTTCGGTGAAATGGAAGAAACCGAAGGTGGGTTTAGTGAACGTCAACTGATTCCAGACCTGCATTTTGAAAAAGCTGAACAGTTGAAGTTTGAAAAAGAAATGTTGGGGCTCTATGTTTCTGACCACCCATTGATGGGCATTGAAGGCGCACTTCGACGTCGAGTCGATTGCACAATTCCTGAAGCACTCGAGTCGGCAGATGGTGCCTTTATGACCATCGGTGGCATCGTCAATCAAGTCAATAGGCGCTACACAAAGCGCGGCGATCAGATGGCAACGTTCATGTTGGAAGATTTGCAAGGTGCAATTGAAGTAACTGTTTTCCCAAAGACTCTCGAGAAGTATGGGCATCAACTCGCTGATGACATGCTGATCTCGGTGCGGGGCAGAATGGATGCTCGAGACGACACCAAGGTGGGCTTTATGGCCACCGAGATCATTGTCCTTGAAGGATTACGTTCATCGCAAGATTCATTGCATCTTCGCTTTAGTGCGCAAGCGATTACTGAAACATTGATTTCTGATTTGCAGGCGGTGCTGAAGGAACATCCAGGAGATTCACCTGTCTTTCTTCACCTCTCGGACGACAAAGCAGTGAGTCTTGGAGCCGAATACACGGTCAACCTTGATCGAGTGATGGGTCAATTACGAGCGTCGTTCGGGGATGCCGCATCGATTGCATAGATGCCCCTGCCGAAACCGAAGTTTTGCTGGCAGACTGTAGGTATGTCACTTGAGGTTGAGACGCGTGATTGTGGGTCTCTGACCGATGCCGAGCTCGATGAGTTGGCGGCGATGGGTGGGGCCTTTGGAATCGGCCCAGTATCGAAGGCAAAAGATGAATGGGTCTTGTTCACTAGTGCTCGTATCGACGGCAAAATACATGGTTTCACCTTCTCTACGCTCGAGCGCATCGGTGGCACGCCTTGC
Source organism: Actinomycetota bacterium (assembly GCA_009698745.1). GTDB lineage: Bacteria > Actinomycetota > Acidimicrobiia > Acidimicrobiales > Ilumatobacteraceae > UBA3006. Next base: position 31,253 of record WLPO01000002.1, on the reverse strand, counting down.
GTGTTGCTCGGAATGATGAGTGTTAAAAAGACCGCAAAGCGTGACATGGTATTGAAGGGTTTGATGGGCGAGGCCTATCACCGAGCGCTCATGGCATTCCCCGATGAAGATGTCGTCGTCGGTTCACGGTTTGCTTCTGCGGCCGGACTCGAAGCTTTTAAGTCACTGACCGAATTGATTCCTCGACCAAGCCACCGCGCAGTTGGTGAAGAGCGTGCCTGGGGCAAGCGCTTGGCACGTCGCTTCGGAGTTGAGTCTTCGTATGACGACCAGAGCTTCACGGTCAAGGTCAACGCACAAAGCGGCTTTCTTGATCATGAGACTTTGAAGCCAGAAAAAATTGATGCCGATGTTGCTGCGCAGTTTGCAACCGCCACAAAAGCCAAGAGTGGTGTTGTGATTGTGCACGGTTGGACAATGGCCGAGTCTTTGGCCAAACTCGGCAAACACTAAGCGGTCAACTTTGGAGTTCGCCGACGTTGTACGCGGTCGGCGCATGACGCGCGCGTTCTCTACTCAGCCAGTTGACTTGCAACTTGTTTCGCAGATCGTAGACCTTGCATCTCGAGCACCATCTGCAGGCAAGACACAGGGATGGCATACCCTCGTCATCACCGCAAGTGACACCGACAAATTTTGGGACGACACACTTGCGGCGGAGAAGCGAGAGAGTTTTCGCTGGAAGCAATTGCTCGACGCACCAGTTATTGCGTTGGTATTTGCAGATCCCGTGTCGTATGTGGAGCGTTACTCAGAGAACGACAAGGCTCATACAGGTTTTGGCGCAAGTGCGGATGTGTGGCCGACTCCGTATTGGACCGTTGATGCTTCATTCGCAGCGATGACAATGCTGCTTGCTGCCGAGGATGCAGGATTGGGAGCGTTGTTTTTTGCAGTGTTTCATGGAGAACAACAGTTACGAACCAGGCTGTGTGTTCCTGAAGCGATGCAATTGATTGGAGCAATCGCTTTGGGTTGGCCACTCGAGAAAGATGAGAAGAATGCAGGTGCAGGTGCAAGTGCGGGTCGGGCTCGACGCATCGCCGACAAAATTATTCACCTCAACGGTTGGTGAATTAGCCAGTTGTTGATTGCAGGGCCATGCGAATTGCCTCATCAAAAGTTTTGGCGTCATGAGCAGGTGTCATGCACGTGTATTGACGGCACACGTAGGCAAGATCATCTTTGCGGTCTAGCCAGATGGGTGAGTCGTAGCGTTCACCCCAGGCACTCACCACGGTGGGCAGCCATTGCTTGTGTAGTTGGGTAACCAGGTCGGGGCGATTGCCAGTAATTGCAATCTCGACAAGTCCATGATTTCGTAAGTGTGCGGCACTGAGAAGATTTCCAAATGCTGTTGGTGCGCTGGCCGCAATGTGAGAGAGCAATTGCGAAATCTGGTCGGCGTGAAGGGTGAACCGTTCCTCGCCAGTAAGACCTGCAAGTCGATACAGCGCTAACGCTGCTGTTGAATTGGCTGATGGAGTCGCGTTGTCCATTACATCTTTTTGACGCACAATCAATTGTTCACCGTCGTGTGGCGTTGTGAAAACTCCACCATTTTCGGTATCCCAGTAATCGGTGAGCAGTTTGTCTGCGATGGCCTTGGCGTGCGTGATCCACGAGGCTTGGCCGGTTGCCTCGGCAAGTCTGGTGAAGCCATCGATGAGTTGTGCGAGATCGGCTCCAAGCGCTGCGTGTTGTGCTCGTGGGTTTCCATCTTGATGCCAACTGCGTCTGATTGTTGTGGCACCAGATTCGGTGCACAGTTGATTGATGAGAAATTCTCCGTTTTGGACAGCAGCAGCAAGCCAATCCGGTCGCTGTAGCAGGGATGCTGCTTCGGTAAGTGTCGCAAGCATCATTCCATTCCATTCGGTGAGAACTTTGTCGTCTAGCCCTGGCCATGGGCGCGTGTTGCGAGATTCAAGCAACAGCACTCGAGCGCGTTCAACTTCGGGGTTTCTTAAAAAATCTCCACGATGATGCAGACGGCTCAAGATGTTTGTGCCTTCGAAGTTGCCTTCTTCAGTCACTTCGTACCAGTCGAGTGCAACATCGTGCAGATCTTGGGGAAGAGCATCTACGAGCTGTTGCTTTGACCACACATAAAAATGGCCTTCGACACTGTGGCCTTGTTCGTTAACTGAATCGGCATCTTGAGCACAGAAAAATCCACCGTCTGGATGGCGTAGATCACGCAACACGTAGTCAATGGTTTCGGAGGCAATCTGCAGCCAACGTGGCTCGTTGAGGGCAACACCTGCATGAAGATAGATGCGAGCGAGTAAAGCCTGGTCGTACAACATTTTTTCGAAGTGAGGCACAAGCCATTGAGCGTCAACGCTGTAACGAGCGAACCCACCGCCGAGGTGGTCGTACATTCCGCCAGAGGCCATTGCGTCGAGCGAGGTGGTCAGAATCTGTAGAAGATCTGGACTCGGGTTATCGAGATAGACGCGCAACAACAAATCAAGATTCATGGTGCTTGGAAATTTTGGAGCAGAGCCGAACCCACCCCATGCAGCATCAAATGATTTACGCATTTGTTCGACTGCCGCATTGAGATGCTGTGGGCTGATCAGCTCCGGTTGGGTAGTACTTGAATCGCCTGCATTGCTCGTGATTCGACTTGTACGACTCAAGCTCTCCATGAGCGCTGCAACATTGTTCTCGATATCGTCTCGGCGGTTAAGCCAAGCATCAGTAATCGCATTCATCAATTGAATAAATGTTGGCTTAGGAAAATATGTGCCACCATAAAACGGCTTGGCATCTGGCGTAAGAAACACGGTCATTGGCCATCCGCCACGACCTGTCATTGCTTGGACGGCATCCATGTAAATGGCATCAACATCTGGTCGTTCTTCGCGATCCACTTTGATATTTACGAACAACTCATTCATGATCGAAGCAGTCTCGATGTCTTCAAAACATTCGTGGGCCATTACATGGCACCAGTGACATGCCGAGTAGCCGACCGAAAGAAGAATTGGCTTACCGGTTGTGCGTGCGAGAGCAAACGCTTCGTCACCCCACGGGTACCAATCAACTGGATTGTCGCGATGTTGGCGAAGGTATGGACTGATTTCGCGACTGAGACGATTAGGCATGTTAGGAAATGGTGATAACGGATGTGAATCCCAGTTTTGGGAACGGTGCTTTTGCGGCAATAGAAAACGCAATAGTGCACACTCCGGGTTTGGCGGGGGCAACGAGTACGGAATTGCGCACCTTGCACGCACCTTTAAGGACCTTCATTGTCCTTTGGCCCTTCGAAGTGCTTCGAAGCATTTCGTTGAACTTGATCCTTGTCTTTGAAAGAAGAGTGGATGTAGTGATCCATGCACCAGTTTCGCGAATGGTTGTCGCCGAAAAATATGTAGTCGAGATCGAATTATCGAGACCGCTTGTGATGGTGAGCGAGTAGCGAAGAAACTTGCGTAGGTCTTTGACAGTGGACTGGTACTCGGTGGCTACTGCGTTGGTGATTATCTTGCAGTCTTCTGGTTTGGTGTTGGTCGCGTCTCCTGCTTGAGTGCATCGATACCACTGACTTGTGGCGGTGGCTATTGCAGTGGATGAAGTTCCTGATGCAAACGCGCCTACATGTCCCAGCGTGGTGTGTGCTACTGCGACTATTTTTGGAAACAGTACGTCAAGTTCGGCGAAGGCAGCAACCAGGTTGACTAGACCAAAACCAAATGTTGTGTCGCGACCAGGCGAGCCGATGTCAGTGGCGGTTCGTTGCAGAATATCGCGCACTTGGGCCGCAGTGATAGAAGGTTGTGCCGCAAACAGCAACGCTGCGGCACCAGAGACGAATGCTGCCGCCATGCTGGTGCCGCTTTGAAATGCGTAGTCGTTTTTGGCGGTCGAAAGAATTGATGTCCCTGGGGCAGCAACGTCGATGTAGTCGCCTCGTTGATCAAATGAAGTGACATTGTTACTGCGGTCTACAGCAGTTACTGCCAGTGTGAGATCGCTTGCTGCGGGCCATTTTGGTGTCGAGTTCGCAGCACCATTGCCTGCGGCTGCAACTACCAGCACGTTGTGATCGACCGCGTATTGAATTGCTGCAGTGAGTGTTGGGCTCTCAATGTCGCCACCAAGTGAAAGGTTGATCACCTTTGCGCCGGAATCCACAGCAAAACGAACTGACTTCGAGACATCTTTTGAGTCGCCCGATCCGAGTGAATCCAACGCTCTGATAGGCAATATTCGAACTTGTGGTGCAACACCAGCGCCACCTATGCCGTTGTCTGCGGCTGCACCGATAATCCCTGCGACGTGTGTGCCATGACCTTTGTCCACATCGACATCAACCATTCCCTCGCTGTCGATCAATCCGAAAATTGTGCGACCCACTTCCATGTTCGCATCTAGGTCGGGATGCGGTCCGCTACCGCTATCGATCACTGCAACGGTGACTCCAACACCACGAGTAATGCTCCAAACGGAGGGGGCACCGATTGCCGTCAAACCCCACTGCTGATCGAGCAACGGGTCACTGCCTGGATTTGCATAGGTTGTACTTGCGTCGGATGCAACAAGGGTCGCGGTTGTCAACGACGCAACAAGAAAGATTGCAAGTAGATTCGCCGCGAAGCGCTTTGACAACACTGGCACTTACACGCCCATTGCGTGGTAGCCGCCATCCACATGAATTACTTCTGCGGTGGTGGCTGGAAACCAATCGGAAAGCAGTGCAACACATGCGCGTGCAACAGCAGTCGAATCGTTGACGTCCCATCCGAGCGGTGCGCGGTCGCTCCACACATCTTCAAAAGTCTGAAAACCCGGAATCGATTTTGCGGCCATGGTTTTAATTGGCCCAGCAGCAACGAGGTTGCAACGAATATTCTTTCCACCCAGTTCTTTGGCGAGATATCGGCTAGTCGATTCGAGCGCAGCTTTGGCGACGCCCATCCAGTTGTACGCGGGCCATGCAACAGTGTTGTCGAAATCGAGTCCAACAAAACTTCCGCCTGTCGACATCAGCGGCACAAAAGCATCGGCAAGCGTCTTGAGCGAGTAGGCAGAGATCTGCATCGCAACGGCAACGTCGTTCCATTGGGCAGCCATGAAGTCGTCGCCCAGGCACACAGCGGGAGCGAATCCGATGGCGTGCAGTACGCCATCAACGCTTCCGAGGTGTTTCTTTGCGCCGGCACGTGCAGTCTCAACATGTTCATCGACTGTTACATCAAACTCAATGACTTCAGCTGGGGTATCGAGCTTGCGGGCGGTTCGCTCAGTGATTGACAGACCACGACCTGCGCCGGTCAAGAGCACCGTGGCGCCTTCGCGCTGAGCAAGTTGGGCGACCCCGAAGGCCAATGAAGCATCGGTGAGAACCCCTGTGACCACTATCTTCTTGCCATCCAATATTCCCATGCCGTCAACGGTAGTTGTTGGGGGGTGTTTGTGGCAGGCTCGTTGGATGAAAATAGGAATAATTGGTGGCACCGGACCTGCGGGTAGTGGACTTGCGCTTCGCCTCAACGTGGCTGGCTACGACGTGGTGATTGGTTCGCGAGACAAGGCGAGGTCAGTTGAGAAGGTCAAAGAATTGCAAGCGCTGTGGCCGAGCCACAATCTGACCATTGTTGGTGGAGACAACGCTGACGCAGTGAACTGCGACCTCGTTGTGGTCGCTACACCTTGGGATTCCACCGCAACGATCGTCGGGGATTATGCGAGTCAACTGGCTGGCAAAATTGTAATCACGATGGCTAACGCATTGGTCAAGGTGGGTAAAGAGTTTCAACCGCTTGTGCCGCCACGCGGAAGCATTGCTGCCCACGTGCAAGCCGAAATTCCGCTGAGCAAAGTTGTTGCGGCATTGCAACATCTGCCGGCAAAAGAGCTTGGAAATCTCAATCACCACGTAGACAGCGATGTGTTGATTTGTTCAGATCATCCCGAAGCAATCGAGACAGTAAGTGACATCGTTGAAAAAATTCCTGGATGCAGACCGCTCAATACGGGAAGGTTGTCAAACGCGCTTGCGCTTGAGGCTTTCACTGCAGTCATGCTGCAAATGAATGTTCGATATAAAACTCGAGTCGCACCGCGCATGACAGGATTGCCCGATGTAGATCCAGTAAGCGGACGGAATTTGAAGATCTCGTAATGCGTCTCTACGACACCGCCAAACAATCGGTGGTTCCATTCGAACCCGGACAAACCGTATTGATGTACACATGCGGAATCACACCGTATGACGCAACGCATCTAGGTCATGCGTTTACTTTCATTAGTTACGACATTTTGATTCGACGGTTGATCGACCTCGGTCATGAAGTGAAATGCGTACGCAACGTCACTGATGTCGACGACCCATTGTTTGCTAAAGCGCGCGAGTTGGGTGTTCACTATTTGGACCTGGCGGCAGGCGAAGAAGCTCGCTTCACCGCCGACATGGAAGCGCTCGGAGCGTTGCCGATGTATTCAACACCGCGTGCGTCATCAGCAATTTCTGACATTCGTGGATTCATCGGCATGGTGATTGACAAAGGCTTCGCTTATCAGTCGGGTGGTTCCGTGTACTTCGATGTCACTCAATCCAAAACGTTTGGAGAGATTTCTCATTATTCACAAGAGACGATGATTGAACTCGCTCGCGAACGCGGAGGAAATGTGGAGGACCCACATAAGCGTCATCCACTCGATTTCGTTCTGTGGCATTCATCGGCGGTAGATGAACCTTCGTGGGAAACTCTGTGGGGGGCCGGCAGGCCTGGTTGGCACATCGAATGTTCGGCACTTGCATTGCGCGAATTGGGAACAACAATCGACTTGCACGGTGGCGGTAGCGATTTAATATTCCCACATCACGAATGCGAACGTGCCCAGTCAGAAGCGGCGACGGGGGAACAGTTTGTTAAGCACTGGATGCATGTTGCAATGGTGTCGATGGATGGTCACAAGATGTCGAAGAGTCGTGGAAACTTGGTGTTCGTCGACAAGCTACGCACACGTTTCGACCCACGGGTTATCCGACTCGGATTGATCGAGCATCACTACCGATTTGAGTGGGAGTGGGACGAAGACATGTTTGCTCGCAATATTGAGCGACTCGCACTGTGGGGCACCGGAACAAAATCCGATGCTGGTGAGTTGCTTGGCATGGTGCGCGAGGCCCTCGACGATGATCTTGATACACCTCGCGCTGTGAAGCTCATCGATGCTGCTGCGACAAAAGGCATTGATGTTTCAACTGCAGCAAACTTACTTGGGGTCAATCTCGCACTCTCCTGAACACCGAATAATTGTGCCGTTCCAAGCAAATTTGAGAAACTAGACTAAAGGGCACGATGAGTGCCGTAGAAACTATTGAAGTCAGCCTTCCTGACGGCACTCGTAAATCCCTTCCCGCTGGCTCAACGTCGCTTGACCTGGCTCAAGGAATTGGATCCCGATTGGCCAAAGCTGCAGTAGCTGCGGTTGTCGATGGCAAAGAAACCGACCTTACGGCCGCATTGGGTTCGGGTGCGCAGGTTTCGATCATCACGGCAGAGAGTGATGCCGGTCGTCATGTGCTGCGGCACTCAACGGCACATGTGATGGCCCAAGCAGTTGTGCAGTTGTTTGTTGGCGCAAAATTTACAATTGGTCCTGCAATTGAAGACGGCTTTTACTATGACTTCGAATTGCCTGGTGGCAAAACGTTCAGTGACACCGACCTTGCAGCAATAACAGAAAAGATGCGCGAGATCATCAAAGCAGACCAATCGTTTACTCGCGATGAGATGTCGGTCAAGGCCGCACTTGAATTGTTTGCCGATCAGCCTTACAAATGCGAAATCATCACGCGGGTGACGAGTGGTTCCGCAGATGGCACCGACGCATCCGAAGTGCAGGGTGGCGATGTCGTGAGCGTGTATCGCAACACCGATTCATTCGTTGACTTGTGTCGTGGTCCTCACGTGCCAACAACTGGCAAACTCGGGCACTTTGCGTTGATGAAAGTTGCCGGCGCGTATTGGCGGGGCAATGAGAAAGGTCCGATGCTGCAGCGGATCTATGGAACAGCGTGGGAGTCAAAGGCTGCACTTGAAGAACACATCACACGTTTGGCAGAAGCCGAAAAGCGTGATCATCGTCGACTCGCTGTCGAAATGGATTTGTTGTCGTTTCCGTCCGAACTCGGTGGTGGTCTTGCCGTGTGGCATCCAAAGGGTGGAATTGTTCGCAAACTGATGGAGGATTACAGCCGTCACCGCCATCAAAACGGTGGATACCAATTTGTATTTACGCCGCATCTGGCCAACGCAGAATTGTTTGAAACTTCTGGCCACTTGCACTTCTACAAAGACGGCATGTATCCGCCGATGGAGATGGACAACGGCACGTATTACCCGAAGCCGATGAACTGTCCGATGCATTGCTTGATCTATCGCGACAGGCAGCGCAGTTATCGCGAATTGCCATTGCGCTTATTCGAGCTTGGCACTGTGTACCGATACGAGCGCGCCGGAACCTTGCATGGTTTGTTGCGAATCCGTGGTTTCACTCAGGATGACAGCCACATTTTTTGCACAGAAGACCAGATGGCCGACGAGATTACTTCGTTGCTTGATTTTGTTATCTCGGTGTTGCGCAAGTTTGGTTTTGAGGATTTCGAATTCAAACTCTCAACACGCGATCCAGAGAAATCGGTTGGTAGCGACGAAATCTGGGAGAAGGCGACCACAGCATTGCGTGAAGCGCTTCATCGACATGGAGTTGACTATTCGGTCAAAGAGGGCGACGCTGCTTTCTATGGTCCAAAGATTGACATTGATGTACGCGATGCAATCGGTCGTAAATGGCAATTGAGCACAATTCAATGCGACTTCAATCTTCCTGAGCGATTCAAGTTGGAGTACATCGGGTCAGACAACGGCCGTCATCAGCCGATCATGTTGCACCGTGCGTTGTTCGGCTCGGTCGAACGATTCTTTGGTGTGCTGCTTGAGCATTACGGCGGAGCGTTCCCAACTTGGCTGGCACCAGTGCAAGTGCGCGTACTTCCGGTGACGAGTGGTCACGAGCCGTATGCAACAAAACTCATCACACAACTTCTTCGAGCTGGATTCAGGGTCGACACAAGTGTCGCTGATGAGCAGTTAGGCAAGCGAATTCGTTCGGCAAAACTGGAGCGCATTCCGTATGTGCTCGTCGTTGGTGATGACGATGTTGCAAACGAAACAGTTGGCGTCAATCCTCGTGGTGGCGAAGTGATACGCGATGTGAAGTTTGCAGACTTCGTGAAGCAGTTACAAGACGAAACTGCCGATGCATCCGAAATGGTGTTGTAGCAGAAATGCGCCTAGAGCGACTTTGGAATGGTTGGCGTGCGCAGTATGTGCAGGGCGATGCAAAGAAGAATGTTTCGGGCAAGTCGGTGTTTACCGAGATCCTTGAGTCGGATATGAAAGACGAAGAGTCGCATATCGTGCATCGTGGTGCGCATTCGTTTGTGATTCTCAACGCGTTCCCATATTCTCCTGGACACTTGTTGGTGTTGCCGTATCGCGAAGTTGCCGAACTCGAAAACCTCACACCAGATGAGCACAACGAGATTTGGTCGACGGTTACGTTTGGCGTGCAAGTGTTAAAAGCCGAATACAACCCGCAGGGCATCAATGTCGGCATCAATATGGGCGCGTCGGCCGGTGGGAGCATTGCTCAGCATTTACACGTGCACATTGTGCCACGATGGGGTGGCGACACTAACTTCATGGTTGCAGTTGCCAACACCAAAATTTTGCCAGAAGCTTTGGACGTGACGGCTGAGCGTGTGAGATCTGCGTGGAAGTCACTCGAAGCGCAAAACAACTAACAAGGGAAGTAATCAATGTCGAGCAATGAGATACGTGATGCACTGCCAGATGATCTGGATATTTCGGCATTTGTTGGGCCATACCAATTCCCCGACAACAACCGGCGAAGGATTCCAGGATTTATTTATCTCGGCATAGCAGTCGCGTGTTTCGGATTGTGGCTTGCAGCGCGATCTGCAGATTCATCACTCGGAAGTAGTGGTCTTGTAAATGACGGCATGCTCATCGTTGCGGTTGCGCTCAGTGTGTTCGGTTTATTTGTGTTGAGTTCATCCTGGAAAATGACAGTTGACGAAAAGACTGCCCTCGTTTTCGCAAGTCGAGCGGTTGGCTTTGCAGTCGGTCATTCTTCGGCTCAGCAGGTGTGGCGAGGTTTTCGTAGTCGACCTACTTGGCGAGTTTTTTGTTATAGCGCAGAGGAACCCCCTGCACAGCGGGGATTGGTCTTGGTGGACGCAATTGATGCGTCCATTGTCGAATGTTTAGTTGAAGCCAACCCCGACAAGTAGGCTCTCGCATATGTTTGACGGTCGGTTTCGTGTGGAGATCGAGCGTGTCGTGCGCCCCGTCGGAAAGCTCTTGCTTCGCACAGGTTTATCGCCTGATCACATCACGATCCTGGGTTTGTGTATTGCAATTGGCGCATCGATTGCCATTGGCCTTGGGTCATTGCCGCTCGGTCTCGCGCTCGTCATTTTGTCGGCTCTTCCAGACATGTTTGATGGGGCACTCGCTAAGGCATCAAACTCGGCAAGTCAACGTGGAGCATTTTTTGACTCAGTCATAGACCGAGTAAGTGATTCGTTCTTGCTCGGTGGCGTGGCGTGGTATCTGGCCGATACTCGTGGTGCCACGGCAGCAGTGTTGCCGTTTGCGGTGATGGCGGTGTCATCACTGATTTCGTATCAGCGCGCTAAAGCCGAATCGCTCGGACTTCATGCCAAGGGTGGTTTGATGGAACGAGCAGAGCGCATCATTGTGTTGTGCGTCGGATTGTTGTTTGCTTCATTGCTGTGGTGGGTGATGTGGGCGATGCTTGTACTCACCACGATGACCGCGGTGCAACGTTTTGCAAAGGTTTGGAAGCAGGCTGCAGTTGCTCCTGTTACAGCACAAAAACAAGAAGTGCGACGTTCGCGTCGAGCTTCTCGGCGTGTGCGTCGTGATGATTATCGCGAACGATTTTCGCGCCGTCGCCGAATGCAATAATTCTGCATGCCGCAAGCGCATCACAACGCAGCAGAAAAAATCTCTGTAAGCGGATACAGGTTCGCATCCCTGGTTGCTCGTCTTGCTCCATCACCAGTGTTGTCTGGCGCTGCTACAACCATTGGTGGTTCTCTTGCAAGAGCGATGAAGCAAAACAAGGCAATGGTGAAGCGACATTTACAAAGAGTTGATCCGAGTTTGACTGGCAAGCAATTGCACGACGCAATACAACGATCATTTGTGAGTTACACGCGTTATTACTTGGAGACATTTCGTTTGCCTTCGCTCTCGAGGCAGCAAATTGCAGATGGGCATCACGTTGAAGGGTTTGAGCACATCGAAGATTCTGCAGCCAAAGGCAAGGGCACAATTCTTGCGTTGCCTCACATGGGCGGGTGGGAGTGGTCTGGACGGTGGTTGATCGACCAGGGTTATCAATTGACCGCAGTGGTTGAGCGTCTGGAAAATACCGAGCTGTTCGAATGGTTTGTTGAGCTGCGATCGAGATATGGGGTGAATGTCATCCCACTCTCCGATGATGCCGGCGTTGCTGTTGGTAAAGCGTTGCGAGACAACCACGTCGTGTCGTTGCTGTGCGATCGCGATATCCCTAAAGATGGCCAGCGCACTGGGGTAGAGGTGCAGTTTTTTGGCGAAACGACGACAGTGCCAGCAGGACCAGCTTTTTTTGCACTGCGGACTGGTGCTCAACTCTTACCGATGGCCACCTTTTTTACTCCAGGCGCAAACGGTCATAAGTCGGTTATCAGACCAGCGCTTGTTGTCGAGCGACAAGGTTCATTGCGCGAAGATGTTGCACGCATTACACAAGTGTTGACTACGGAGATTGAAAATCTCATTCGACAAGCGCCAGAACAGTGGCACTTATTTCAACCGAATTGGCCGAGTGATCCTGGCTACCTAGACCCGACTGCTGATTAGCCGAGTACGTCCTGCAACACGTGTAACCGATCGCGGTTCACTCGATACCAAATCCATGTTCCGCGCTTAGTGCCGGTAATGAGACCGGCCTCGCGCAAGACCTTCAGGTGGTGACTCACAGTAGGTTGCGATCGACCAGTCGGTTTGACGAGGGAGCACGCACAAGTTTCTGCATCTTCGGATGCAGCGATGAGGCTAAACAATTTGAGTCGCGTCGGGTCTGCGAGTGCGGCGAAGCCTCGGGCTAAATTATCGGCATCGCGCGTCGAAAGCGATGCTTCGGTGACTGGCGAACAGCAGTTGAGGGTGCGTGTTATATTGATAACTATCAATATAGCAGATTAGCCAACCAAAAGGATTTATATGTCACGGGTCCAACTAGCGCTCAATGTTTCGAATTTGGATGATGCAATTGAGTTCTACTCAAAGATGTTTAACGCAACTCCCGCCAAGGTTCGCGATGGCTATGCAAACTTCGCAATCGCTGATCCACCATTGAAGTTGGTGCTGATCGAAACACCACGTGACGAACACGCCGAGTATCAACACATCAATCATCTTGGGGTTGAGCTTGAGTCAAGTGAACTTGTTGAAAAATCTATTGCAAGATTCGAACAACTTGGTTTGGTTGAGTCTGTGGAAAAGGATTCAACCTGCTGTTATGCGGTGCAAGACAAAGTGTGGATGCAAAGTCCTGATGGGGCACCGTGGGAGTACTACACCGTGTTGTCTGATGCGTCGACATTTCATGCGACCATCGATCAGAAGTGCTGCTGAATATGTCGGCTACACAGGTAACGATGTCGCGAAGGTTATTGGCTGAAGCAATTGGCACAGGGTTGTTAATAGTCGCGGTCATTGGTTCGGGCATCATGGCCGAGAGACTGACTGACATCGTGGCGCTGCAATTACTGTGCAATGCCGTCGCTACTGGTGGGGCGTTGGTTGCTCTCATTTTGATTTTTGCACCTGTGTCGGGAGCGTCTTTTAATCCGGTTGTTGGCATTGTCGGAATTTTTACCGGCGAGGCAACGATTCGGGACACGGCCTTATACGCGGTGGCGCAGACAATTGGTGGGTGCATTGGCGCAGTCATCGCGAACTTAATGTTTGATTTGGATGCCATCAACATTTCGCAAAAAGTTCGCTCTGGTTCGGGGATTCTCTTCTCTGAAGTTATTGCGACTATCGGTCTGCTTGTGGTGATCTATGGGACTATTCGTGCCAAGCGTGCAAATTTGGTTCCGTTTACGGTTGCGGCTTGGATAACGGGAGCATATTTTTTTACTTCGTCAACTTCATTAGCAAACCCGGCGGTAACTGTTGCGCGAAGTCTGAGTAACACATTTGCCGGAATTGCTCCTGAGTCTGTACCGATGTTTGTGCTGATGCAATTGATCGGCGCCACATTGGCAGTTGCAATCATCAAGTTTGTATTTGGCGAGCCGCGCTCATGAAAGGTGTTTTGTTTTTGTGCATCCACAACTCTGGTCGTTCGCAAATGGCGGCAGGGTTTATGCGCCACCTCGGTGCGGGTCGGGTATCGGTCTATTCGGCCGGCTCGGAGCCAGCAAATTCAATTAACCCATCTGCAGTTGCGGTGATGAAGGAAGTTGGAATCGACATTGCATCTGCTCAACCGCAATTGTGGACAATGGAAATGTTGGAAGCAGTTGACGTTGTTGTGACTATGGGCTGTGGTGATGCGTGTCCGTTTTTGCCGGGCAAGAAATATGTGGATTGGCCGCTTAATGACCCCGCCGGCAAGGGAATAGAAGCTGTGCGTCCGATCCGTGATGAAATTCAAAAACTTGTTGAAGACTTGCTTGCGCAAATTGCCTAAATCGAATTATTTGCGTTAAGCGAAAGCGTCAAAGAGTTCGCTGATTGCCTTTGCCTGACCACCAGTGGTGGATGACATCACCGCAATTGGCAAAACACCAGCGTTGGCCCAAGCGGCAAATTGATCGCGCACTTGAGATACCGAACCGGAAATAGTGCAGTCGCGTAGCCATGAGTCGCTCATCTTGGCTTGCAATGTCTCTGCCATAGATTCTTTTGGAGTTGTGGCGAGGACATGTTCGATTGCATCCATTTCATCGACGTAGCCAGCGGTGCGCCAATAATTCCGATAGTTGGGGAGCGAGACATAGCCAGTCAATGTCTTTCGATGCAATGCCAAGGCTGCGTCGACATCTTCGCTGATGATGGTCGGAACCATGTTGGACATAAAGAATGTGGATTGTTTTTCTGCGGGAAGAGTCGCAACCTGGCGCCCTATATCGCGCAACGACGCATTGGCCCAAATAGCGCCTTCGGAAATTTGGTGCGAAAGTGCGAACATCTTGTCTCGAAGAGTGGCCAAATAGATCGGCGGTAGTTCGCCCGAAAATCGCTCATTGGCACGCATCGCTGCAACGTAATTGGAAATGTCGCTCAAAGGCTTGCCGGTCTCGACGCCGAGACGTTGCACAACTGGTCCATGGCTGACGCCAATGCCGAGACCAAATCGTCCGCGTGAAATTTCGTGAATGTGTGCTGCGGTATTTGCCGTCTCTACTGGGTGGCTGTAATACATCGGTTGTATTGATGTCCAGAAATGAATCGTGTTTGTGGAATGGGCGAGTGATGTGCAGAGTGCCATCGTGCCGCCGAGGCTTGGGCAGGCAAGGCCTTCAAAGCCGAGTTGTTCGGCTTTTTGCGCCAGCTCCAAAATTGCATTGCGTTTGGTGGGTGTTGCAACGATCGAAATTGCTGGTTTGGAATACGGATTTGTAGGGAATTGCGTCATGGTCTCACTACTTTCGTGCTGACTTTGATTTGTTTTCGTTTGTTATCGCTCAAATAGCTTCTAGACGGTCTACCGTATACGGCGTGAACATGTTGCGGGTTGCAATGGTGAGTCCCTACAGCGTGTCAGTCCCTGGCGGCGTTCAAGCCCAAGTTATGGGTCTTGCGCGCGAGCTTCGCCGCATCGGCCACGAAGTTCGAGTGCTCGCGCCATGTGATGGTCCGCCACCTGAACCCTTTGTGACACCCTTGGGTCAGAGCCTGCCTACTTCTGCCAACGGTTCTGTTGCACCGCTCGCGCCAGATCCATCGGCAGCATTGCGCACGATTCGTGCACTCAACGATGAGGCGTTCGACGTCATTCACTTACACGAACCCATCGTGCCTGGTCCCACGGTCACCTCATTGCTGTTGCGGCTTGCACCGACGGTGGGAACATTTCATGCCGCTGGTGATTCATCTTCGTATCGGGTTCTCAACAAAACCGCGCGTTGGGCAGCCAATCACTTGAGCGCGCGCGTTGCGGTATCGGAAGCTGCAAAAGAGCTTGCATCGAGGTATCTCGATGGCGACTACCAGGTGCTGTTTAACGGCATAGAAACTTCTCGCTACTTGAAGCCTGGTGCGATGCGTGAGACTCAACCAACAATCTTTTTCTGCGGGCGTTTCGAACCCAGAAAAGGTTTAGAAGTGTTACTTGGTGCGATGAAGTACTTGCCACAGAATTATGCACTCTGGATAGCAGCAGATGGACCAGGCATAGACGAGATGCGCAGACTGTATGAAAACGACAAGCGCATCTTGTGGCTCGGACGAATCACCGAAACAGACAAGCTCGATCGACTTTCTCGTTGCACCGTATTTTGCGCGCCGTCATTGAGGGGAGAATCGTTCGGCATCGTTCTGCTCGAGGCAATGGCCGCAGCAGCACCGCTGGTTACTACCGATATTGATGGCTACCGCAATGTCGCGACGCACGAAGTGAATGCGCTGCTCGTGGCTCCAGGCAACGAGGAACTGCTTGCAAAATCAATCACGCAGATCGTTAACGACACCAAGTTGTCGGAGCGTTTGGTGGCTGGCGGTCTCAAGCGTGCAGAGGATTTCTCGATGCAACGTCTAGCAAAAGAATATGTATCGATTTACGAAAGACTTTTAGCGGCTGAAAAGAATGAAGAGATCGTGGTGCAACCCAACAAACTTCTTTCAATGTTTGAGCACCGTGTACTCCGCCGACCTCAAGTTGGCCAAAGCTGATGCATGCAAGTGGGGACGCGATATCAAAAGACTGAACTAGACTGAGCATCATGAACATTCTGATTGCTTTTGCCGCCATTGCAGTTGTGCTGCTGGCGTTGGTCTTGATGTATAACTCGCTCGTTGGTCGCCGCAACGAGGTTGACAATGCATGGTCGCAGATTGATGTGCAATTGAAACGCCGACTTGATCTCATACCGAATCTGGTCGAGACCGTGAAGGGCTACGCAACTCACGAGCGTGCCACGTTGGATGCTGTAATCTCGGCGCGCAACTCGGCAATGAGTGCATCGGCGACACCAAGTGCTCAGGCCGCTGCCGACACCGCGATATCTGGGGCACTGCGTCAGTTGTTTGCCCTTTCAGAGGCGTATCCCGACCTCAAGGCCAACCAAGGTTTTGTTTCGCTGCAAGAAGAACTTTCCAACACGGAAAGCCGCATTGCATATGCGCGACAGTTTTATGGCGATGCTGTTTTGTCGTACAACACAGCAATACAAAAGTTTCCTGGCTCACTCGTTGCGAGTTCCTTTAAGTTCTCGAAGCGTGAATATTTCGAGGCCGAAGCTGTCGCACGCACCACACCCGAAGTCAAGTTTTAGCTAGATCGGAAATCAAAAGTTTCATGAATGACCTCATCGCGTCTAATAAGCGACGCACATTTTTCTTGCTCACCGGATTTGTCATCATCACCGTGTTGGTTGGTATGGCTGTCGGTGTACTTATCGGCAATGGGGCTACTGGAACAATTATCGCGTTGGTGTTTTCGGCTGTGTTTGCATTTGGCTCATATTGGAAATCTGATGCGGTAGCGCTGGCGGTCAGTCGTGCAGTGCCAGCCGACCCTGTTGAATTTCGTCGCTTGCACAACCTGGTTGAAGGCTTATGTATCGCGAGCGGATTGCCAAAACCGCGCGTGTTTGTTATTCGAGATGAAGCGCCCAATGCATTTGCAACCGGCAGAAACCCCAAGCATGCTGCAATCGCGGTCACCACGGGTCTGCTCGAGAAAATGAATCGCGTCGAGTTGGAGGGTGTTGTTGCCCACGAACTTTCGCATATTAAGAACTATGACATTTTGGTGAGCACATTGGCAGTGACATTGGTGGGCACTATTGCTCTTATCACTGACATCACTATTCGAATGATGTGGTGGAACGGCGGGCGAGTGAGCCGTGGCAATGATCGTCGCGACAGCAACAATCCACTTGCATTCATCGGTATCGCACTCTTGATACTCGCACCGATCCTTGCCAAGATCATGCAAGCCGCTGTCAGTCGAAGACGCGAAACGTTGGCTGATGTATCGGCATGCAAAATGACAAGGTATCCACCAGGTTTGATCTCTGCACTCGAAAAACTTCAGGCAGATAGCACTGTCACCCATTCGGCCAGCATGGCAACGGCTCACATGTGGATTGAGCAGCCGATGTCTGGTGTGAATGACTCGGGCCGATTGAGCATGTGGCATAAACTTTTCAATACGCACCCCCCATTAGCAGAACGAATTGCGCTGCTCAGAGAGATCTAATCATGAACAATCGAATAGTGGTACGAAGTTCTATCGTTGCAGTTTCGTTGCTGGCGCTTGCTAACTGTGGAGGCTCGTCAAGTTCAACGGATGGCACCGCAGCAGAAAGCACGGTTGTAACCGAGACAACAAATGCGGTTGTTGTCAATCCACTGACTGGATTGCCAAATACTGATTCGGCCACGTTGAATAGGCCGGCAATGGTGGTCAAGATCGACAATCATCCTTCTGCTCGTCCACAACTGGGCATTAATCAGGCAGACATTATTTTTGAAGAGAATGTCGAAAAACTGACACGGCTGGCCGCAGTATTTCAAAGTGAGGGTTCAGACCCCGTTGGCCCAATCCGCAGCGGTCGCTTTCAAGATATTGATTTGCTCGGTTCGCTCATGAAACCGTTGTTCGTCTGGAGCGGTGGCAACGCACAGGTAGCGGCTGCAATTAAGAAATCAGATCTTGTTGACTTGAGTTACTCGGTGGCCAATAAAGCTGGTGGTTTCCATCGCGACAATGATCGCTCAGCACCACACAACTTGTTTGCAGAAACGACAAAGTTGTGGACACTCAGCCCTGAGGGTTCGGCTGCACCATCAGCGCAGTTTTCGTATCGAAGCGCGAGCGATGCCGCCGCCACAACTGCACAACCGATTGCAGGCCTCAAAGTTTCGATGGACGGTGTGAAGGTTCAATGGGATTGGGACGCAACCACAAGTGAATTTTTGCGTATTCAAGAAAAAACACCAGACGTTGATGCAGCGGGCGTTCAACTTGCAGTGCCCAATGTGATCGTGCTCGAAGTTGAATACACCAAGGGTTACAGCCCAACTTCTAAGACCCTGGGCAGCGGAAAAGTGTACGTATTTACTAACGGCACCCTGATTGAGGGCACATGGGAACGAACCGATCGCTTGACACCGTTCGTGTTGAAAGATTCGAGTGGGGCAGTGATCAAACTCACTCCTGGCCAAACGTTTGTTGAGGTTGCCCGAGCAGCAAAAACGGCCGTGGTGCCAGTGGGCACGAACCCAGACGACGTGAAGTTTCTCTAAGAAAACAGTCACAAATACACGACCGTTTGTGTCGGTAACGCTCTGGGTACGATGGATCTCATGACAAAGAATGCTGCACGCACAACTGGATCAATGCAGGTCAAGCGCGGTTTGGCCGAGATGCTCAAGGGTGGCGTCATTATGGACGTCGTCAACTCTGAACAAGCGAAGATCGCAGAAGATGCTGGCGCAGTAGCAGTGATGGCACTCGAGCGCGTTCCTGCCGACATCCGTCGCGACGGTGGCGTTGCACGAATGAGCGACCCAGAAATGATTATGGCAATTCAGGCATGCTGCACTATTCCGGTGATGGCTAAAGCACGCATCGGTCATTTTGTTGAAGCTCAAATTTTGCAATCGCTAGGTGTCGACTTCATCGACGAGTCAGAAGTACTCACTCCAGCCGACGAAACGCATCACATCGACAAGATGGTTTTCGATACTCCGTTTGTTTGTGGAGCGACCAACTTGGGTGAAGCCCTTCGTCGCATCAGCGAGGGTGCTGCACTTATTCGTTCAAAGGGCGAAGCAGGCACTGGAAACGTTGTTGAAGCAGTGCGCCACTTGCGCAATATCTTTGGTGACATTCGCAAAATCACTCAAGCCGACTCGGCTGAGTTGTTTGACTGGGCCAAAAAACTTGGCGCGCCATTGCCTCTCGTGCAGGAAATTGCCGAGACCGGTTCACTTCAGGTTCCATTGTTTTGTGCAGGTGGCATCGCTACACCAGCAGACGCAGCATTGGCAATGCAGCTCGGCGCACAATCGGTATTTGTCGGCTCAGGAATTTTTAAAAGTGATGACCCGTCGCCGCGAGCAAAAGCCATTGTTGAAGCAACGACGCACTTTATGGACGCAGACATTTTGGCAAAGGTCAGTCGCAACCTTGGTGCACCGATGACAGGTATCGGAATGGATCAGATCAACGAGCGTTACGCCGAGCGCGGTTGGTAATCAAACTCAACAACATTGAGTTTGACGCGTTGACAGTCTGGTATAGAAAATGAAAGTTGGCATCTTGGCATTGCAAGGTGCATTTGCTGTGCATGAAGAAATGTTGCAGAGCCTCGGCGCCGAAACGGTGCAAGTAAGAACGACTCAGGATCTCGAATTGGTGGACGCACTCGTGATGCCAGGTGGAGAGTCGACAACGATGTCGCACCTGCTCACTACATCTCAATTGTTTGATCCGATTGCAGAACGGATCAATAATGCAATGCCGGTTTTCGGAACTTGCGCGGGCATGATCTTGTTGGCAAAAAGCATCGCTGACGGGCGACCAGATCAGCGTTTCTATGGCGCAATAGATATTGACGTGCAGCGCAACGCCTATGGTCGTCAGGTGGAAAGCTTTGAGACTGAGCTACAGGTTGCAGGCTTGCAAACGCCTTTTCACGCCATGTTTATACGTGCTCCGCAGGTGGTTCGCCTGGGTGGAGACGTTGAGGTACTTTCGACGCACGAGGACAAAGTGGTGTTGGCGCGTCAGGGTCCAGTTATGGTGGCGTCGTTTCATCCAGAATTGACCAGCGATAATCGTATTCATTCATTGTTTTTGCAGGAGGTGTAGAGATGTCAGGCCATTCCAAATGGGCAACAATCAAACACAAAAAGGGTAAAGCCGACAAGGCGCGTGGCAAGACGTTTGCAAAACTCGCACGACAACTCGAAGTCAGTACGAGAGAAGGCGGAGGCGACCCTGCCTCTAATGCGTCATTGCGCACAATCGTGCTCAAAGCAAAAGCTGCACAGATGACAAACGACGCAATCGATCGTGCAATTAAGCGCGGAATGGGCGAGCACACTGGTGCGGCTTTCGAATCGATTACATATGAGGCGTATGCGCCGGGAGGTGTTGCCATGTTGATTGATGCGCTCACCGACAATCGCAATCGCACTGCGTCAGATGTGCGCCTTGCGTTCAGCAAATCAGGTGGCGCAATGGCAGAACCCGGCGCAGTTGGTTGGCAGTTTTCGCGCAAAGGTGTCGTGCAGATTGATAAATCAGTATCCGAAGACGAAGTGATGATGGTCTCGCTTGAACATGGCGCGGAAGATGTGGTGGACGACGGTGATACCTGGCGCGTGACATGTGATTCTCATTCGTTGTACGAACTCAAAGCATCACTGGAAACCGCTGGCATGACCGTTGTGTCTGCGGTGTCGACAATGGTTTCGTCTCTTCAGGTTCCGGTGACCGACATAGCCGACGCCAAAAAAATTCTTCGCATCATGGACGATTTGGAAGATAACGATGACGTGCAAGACGTGTATGCAAATTTTGATATGAGCGATGCGATTCTCGAGGAGGCTGCGTCATGAGTGTTTCAGTAGGCGATAAGGCACCGGGGTTCACGCTGCTTGGAAGTGGTGGCAAGTCATATTCACTTTCGGACTTTGCAGGTAAACCTGTTGTCCTAGTTTTTTATCCAGGCGACAACACTGCGGTGTGCACAAAGCAATTGTGTTCATATAACAATGAGCTTGCACAATTCAATAACATTGGAGCACAGGTGCTCGGTATCTCGGCCCAAGATGTTGCTAGTCACGATGCATTTTCTGCCAAGCATGGTTTCGGATTCCCATTATTGGCTGACACCGAAAAAGTGGTGGCAGGGGCATATGGAGTCGTAGGTCTCTTGGGCATGGTGAGGCGCAGTATTTTTGTGCTGGATGCTCAAGGCGTGCTGCGGTACGTACACAGATCTGCAGTCGGTCTTACCTTTCGTCCAGTGGACGAGCTGGTAGCGGCACTGCGTTCGGCGGTCTAAATCCTTACCTAGTCCGTGTTTTGGCACTAAGGTAGAACATATGTTCGCCCACAAGTCAGCTCTCGTGGTCCTCGGAATTGACCCCGGTCTCACCCGTTGTGGGTACGCGGTGCTTCGGTCGCAAACATCTCGACAGACGACTCACTCATTAAATCCAGCAGTTGTCGCCCTTGGCGTAATGACGACTCCCGCAACTGAGTTGTTGCAGCATCGGTTGTGCGCATTGCAATTGGATATAGAAAAACTTGTCGATGAGACACGACCCGATGCGATTGCAGTTGAGCAAGTATTTTTTCAGAACAACGTACGAACGGCAATGAGTGTTGGTCAAGTGAGTGGTTTGGTGCTGGCGATGGCAAGTCGATTAGGAATTGATGTTGTGCAATACACACCAAGCCAAGTTAAAAGTGCAGTGACCGGTTCGGGCACCGCCAATAAGTTGCAGGTGCAAAAGATGGTGCAACAGCGACTTGGTCTTTCTACGTTGCCCGAGCCAGCCGATGCGGCAGATGCCGCAGCGATTGCGTTGTGTCACTTGGCCATTGCTCCATTGCGCAACAGCATCTTGCGCGCCGAATCCGTGGTGGGCGCGCAGTGATCGGGTCATTGCGTGGAGTGGTGATCGAGCGAAATCAAGATTCGACAGTGCTACTCGAAGTTGCAGGCGTTGGTTACCTCATTCACGTCACACCGCGCACACTCGGCGAGCTTGAGCCGACATCGCAGGCATTTGTGTATGTGCATCAGCACATTCGCGAAGATGCACAGACGTTGTACGGTTTTTTAGAACGAGACGAACGACGCACATTCGAAATTTTGATTGCTACTCACGGAGTGGGGCCAAACATGGCAATGGCAATTCTTGCAACGCACACACCTCGCGCGCTGATTGACATTGTTGCCACTAACGATCATGGAGCACTCACGCTTGTGTCGGGTGTCGGTCGCAAGACAGCCGACCGTCTGCTGATTGAGTTGAAAGGCCGAATGAATCTTCCAATTATGGACACACCCCAAGGTGAGCAATCGCAAGGTCATCGTGCAGTGACAGATGTGCGTGAGGCATTGACCGGTCTTGGGTATTCGAACGAAGAGATTCGCGATGTGTTGCGAGAATTGTCTGCCACAGACACCGCCGAGAACTTGTTGCGTCAAGCACTCAATGCGTTGGGGGTCAAACGTGCGTGAAGAATTTGTGGACCCGCACAAGCGCTCGCAAGACGAGAGTGATGACGGCGAAATGTTGGACGAAGTTGGGTTGCGTCCACGGTCGTTGTCTGATTTTGTAGGACAGCGCGAACTCAAGGAGCACCTGAGCATTGTGCTTGAGGCTGCGAGGCGCCGAGGTCAGGCTGCAGACCATTTGTTGTTTGCTGGTCCTCCCGGACTTGGCAAAACCACGCTTGCGGGCATCGTTGCAACCGAGATGTCTGCACACCTCCATGTCACCTCTGGCCCAGCATTGGAGCGAGCCGGTGACTTGGCTGCAATTTTGACCAAGCTCGAAGATAACGATGTCTTGTTTATCGACGAGATTCATCGCTTGTCGCGCACGGTCGAAGAGATCTTGTATCCAGCAATGGAAGATTTTCAGATCGACATTGTGGTGGGCAAGGGTCCATCTGCGTCTTCGATACGTTTGACACTGCCAAAGTTCACATTGATTGGCGCCACAACTCGCACTGGCATGATCACCGGGCCACTGCGTGATCGGTTTGGTCTTGTTGCGAGACTTGATTACTACGACGAGAACGAATTGCAGTCGATCATCAGTCGTGCGGCCGGCATTTTGCAAGTTGACATTGACGCTCAAGGTGCTGCTGAAATTGCGCGTCGCTCGCGGGGAACACCGCGCATCGCTAATCGTCTGTTGCGCAGAGTGCGCGATTTTGCAGAGGTGCGAGGAGACGGCACCATCGACAAGAAGTCCGCCAATGAGGCCCTCAGTGTGTTTGGTGTGGACGAGCTAGGTCTCGACAAAGTTGATCGCGCGGTACTGAGTGCTATTTGCGTTCAATTTGGTGGCGGGCCAGTTGGATTGTCGACACTTGCGATCAGTGTGAGTGAGCAGACAGAAACAATTGAAGATGTGTATGAGCCATTTTTGATTCAGCAGGGCATGATTGCCCGTACTCCGCGAGGTCGCGTAGCAATGCCGCTTGCCTACACGCATCTAGGTTTGCAGGCACCTGCGCAACAGCCAGACCTTTTCGCCTAAGTTCCTTTAGTCGCTATGCATTTATCGGATATTGATTATGAATTGCCGCAGCATCTGATTGCGCAGCACCCAATAGAGCCACGTGATGCTGCGCGATTGCTCGTCGATGTAGATCTAAACGATTCGATGAGCAAACCGATGCACCGACATGTTTCAGACTTCGTCGAATTTGTGAGACCTGGTGATGTTGTGGTTGTGAATCACACACGAGTGATGCCCGCACGGGTGCTGTTGCATCGAGCGAGTGGCGGTGTCGTTGAAGCATTGCTGTTAGAAGATAAGGATTCAAAATCCTCTGTGTGGGAATCTTTGTTGCGTCCGGGTGGCAAATTGAAGGTTGGCGAAATTTTGTATTCAGCGGACGACACGGAGTTTTTGCGAGTAGGTGAGCGCACCGAGGCCGGAGACACTTTTCTGGTGCAGTTGCTTGGCGGCAGCGTTATCGATCAACTTGCAAAATACGGCAGCATGCCTTTACCGCCTTACATCACTGAGGTCTTGCAAGATGCCGAGCGATATCAAACCGTGTTTGCACACGACCAAAAATCCTCAGCAGCACCAACGGCGGGATTGCATTTCACGCCAGAACTCTTACAACGTGTGCGCGATGCGGGTGTTTCCATCTGCGAAGTGGAACTGGTTGTTGGTCTAGACACGTTTAAGCCGATTTCGGTTGATAACCCTCTTGAGCACCTTATTCACACCGAGTCGTATCGGGTTCCCCAGTCGACAATGACGGCTTGCAACGACGCACATGCACGAGGTGCGAGAGTTATCGCTATCGGTACAACGGCAACACGGGCTCTTGAAAGTGCTGCAAAGTTTGGGCAATTGGAAGGCCGAACCAACTTGTTTATTACTCCGGGCTATCAGTGGAAGGTGGTTGACATGATGATGACCAATTTTCACATGCCACGCACGACACTCCTGTTGATGATTCAGTCGTTTGTTGGCACTCGTTGGCGTGAGATTTACAAAGAGGCTATTGAGTGCGAATATCGGATGCTGTCATTCGGTGATGCAATGCTTCTTGCCCGTCGCGCCGATTAGCAACTTGCTCTCACGCGTATGCCACTACCGTGTAGTCAATGTTTCCTGTTCGGTTCACTACAGATGCAGTTGAGGGCAGTGCCCGTGCAGGAACTGCCGTAACCCACAGTGGTTCTTACACCACTCCATGCTTTATGCCGGTGGGTACTCGCGGTGCGATTAAGTATTTGAGCGCTGCCGACTACGAGGAATTAGGTGCGCAGATCGTTCTTGGCAATACGTACCACCTGATGCTGCGACCAGGTGCAGAGACAGTCAGTGCAATGGGTGGACTCGGCGCGTTTGCAGGTTGGAAAGGTTTGACACTGACCGATTCGGGTGGATTTCAAGTGTTCTCACTGAACCCCGATGTTGACGACGATGGTGTCACGTTTAAGTCGACATACGACGGTTCGCGTCATCGCTACACGCCGGAGTCGGCAGTGCACACGCAACAATTACTCGGAGCCGACATTCAGATGGTGCTCGATGTCTGTCCGCCACTTCCTTCACCTGCACACGTAGTGCGACTTGCTCTTGAGCGAACGTCATCATGGGCCAAACGCGCCATTTCGACACACACACGTACCGATCAGTCGTTGTTTGGAATTGTGCAAGGTGGCATTGATGTCAATCTGCGAGCCGAGAGTGCGGCAAGAACTGCAGAGCTCAACTTTGACGGATACGGCATCGGAGGATTGTCGGTGGGCGAGTCACGCGAAGAGATGCTTCCAGCTCTGGAAGCCGCACTCGCTCATCTGCCGGTCGATCGACCTCGTTACTTAATGGGTGTAGGGGATCCAGCATCTCTCGTTGAAGCTGTTCATCTTGGCGTCGATCAGTTTGATTGTGTTTTACAAACTCGGCTTGGCAGACATGGAACGGCACTTACATCGCATGGTCGTGTCAACCTCAAGCGCTCTGAATTCACCTTGAGTAATGATCCGATTGATCCGACTTGCTCGTGTTCGGTATGTGCTCGTCATACGCGTGGGTACATCAGACATTTGTTTCAGGTTGGAGAGCCAACTGCTTCACGATTGGTTTCTCTACACAACATTGCATGGACGCTTTCACTGATGGATCAGATGCGAAATGCAATTATCGCGGGTCGTTTTGAAGCGCTGCGACAAGAGATTTTGGCCGTTTGGGGCAATGCGGCTTAGCTCTGTGGAGCGATAGAGTTACGACTTATGTTCATCAGTCTTTTCGCCTTAATTGGCGCCACAACCACCACCACCAAATCGAGTGGCGGCATCCTTTCGATCCTCCCGCTCGTATTGATTTTTGGCGCGATGTACTTTTTGTTACTCCGCCCGCAGCGCAAGCGTCAGAAAGAGACGCGCAATTTGCAGAGCGCACTACAAGAAGGCGACGAAGTCATTTTGGCTTCTGGCATTTATGGGTTTATCTCTGCCATTGAGGATGGTTACGTCTGGCTGGATATTGCCGAAAAGGTGGAGATTCGAGTAGCGCGCAGCGCAATCGCAACAAAGGTTTCAACACCAAGTTCGAGCGATCAGTCTTCGTCCGACAAGAACGAAAAGAAGTAGGGCAGCACCGCGCATTCATTTGCGGGTCTTTTTTGTATGGCACGTCGTCTCGTTTTTTCTCTTGTTGGCATTGTGGTGATTGTGAGCGCACTGTTGGCTGGCAATCTGTTGGCTGGCAACGTGCCAGCGCTCGGGCTCGACTTGCAAGGTGGAGCATCTGTCACGTTGCAACCAGAAGGTGAGTTCACCCCAAGTGCTCTTTCGCAAGCAGTTGACATTATTAGCCAGCGTGTAAATGCACTTGGAGTTTCTGAACCAGAAATTACTCGCCAAGGTAACAACGTCGTAGTCAACTTGCCTGGTGTAAACGATCAGCAAAAAGCGCTCGACATCATCGGTCGCCAAGGAGAGCTGTTGTTGCGTCCGGTTCTGCAAGCAGGAACTCTTAACACCGATACGACTACGACGATTCCGGGATCGCCAACGACTATCGCAGGAAGTGAAACGACGGTAGTTGATACAACGATTGCCGCGACCGAAGGTGGACCTGGCAGTGTGCGAAGCAGGGGAGCAGCAACAACAATTCCTGCGGCTACCGACACAACCGTGCCGATGCTCACAGCAACAGGCACACCAACAACTGTGCCTACAACCGCAACGACGGTGCCTGCATCAAATATTTCGATCTCCGAGGATACGACTGACCCAAATGCCAATGCATTATTGAATGGTCAAAACGGCGAGGCGTACCTCGTTGGCCCAGCAGGTGCAACCGGCAAAGTTTTCACAAACAATGCACAGGCAGTGATTAATAATGGAAACTGGACTGTAACTGTCGAGTTGCGAAAAGGTGCAGATGGTGCTGACCTGTGGAACGCACTCACGACAAAATGCTTTAATCGCGATGAGACATGTCCAACAGCGCGCATTGCCATTGCATTGGACGGCGTAGTGATTTCGGCACCGACTGTTCAAGAAGCCGTGTTTACTGGCGGCAATGTTCAGATCAGCGGAGACTTTTCGCAATCCGAGGCTCGCGACTTGGCAAAGATTCTTGAATTCGGTGCTGTTCCTGTCAAATTTAAAGTTGCGACGGTGCAAACCGTTTCTCCAACACTTGGTAAAGATTCATTGCGGGCAGCAATTATCTCTGGTCTCATCGGTGTGCTGTTGGTGATGGCATTCTTCTTCGTTTATTACCGCATGCTGACCTTTGTTGTTCTCGGTGGACTGATGGTGTCGATTGCGCTGTTGTGGAGCATCATCGCATTTATCTCTCGCACCAATGGTCTTGCGCTGACTCTTTCTGGAGTGGCAGGCATCATCGTTTCCATTGGCGTAACCGTCGACTCATACGTGGTGTTCTTTGAACGCATCAAGGACGAGTTGCACGCTGGGAGGACGATGCGTAGTTCTGCTCAGCGCAGCTTCACGCTTGCTTGGCGCACGATCTTGGCTGCTGACACGGTGTCTTTCTTGGGAGCACTTGTGCTGTGGTGGCTAACTGTCGGATCGGTTCGCGGTTTCGCATTCTTCCTTGGACTGTCTACATTGTGCGACGTGATTGTTGCTTATTACTTCACGAGGCCAGCAGTGCTATTGCTCGCACGTAGCAAGTTCTTGAGCGGGCGCAAAGTATTGGGTGTCGCACTTCCAGATTCGAGTGCGCAATGAACGGATTATTCGGCAGGCTCTATAGGGGCGAGACCACCTTCAACTTTGTTGGACGTCGTTGGTGGGGCTTCGGAATTTCGATCACATTTGTTGTCGTGACCTTCATTTCACTGTTTGCCCAGGGTCTGAACTTGGGTATCGACTTCAAGGGTGGCGTGGCGTGGGAAGTTCCTGCAACCACGATCACAGTTGAAGATGTGCGAGCAATTTTGGAAGCAAACAAGATTCCAACTGCAGATGCAAAGATTCAGATACTGAACGGTGCTGACGGAAAACGTATTCGTGCTCAAGTTGGAGAAATTTCAACCGAGACTCGCACTGCGGTACAGACTGCATTGAGCACCAAAGCTGGCGTTGAGATACAAGAAGTGAGCGTTGCTTCGGTGAGTTCATCGTGGGGCAGAAGCATCACCGAAAAAGCTGTTCGCGCTCTCTTGATTTTCTTTGTCATCGTGTCGATGTACATCGCTTGGCGCTTCGAATGGAAGATGGCTGTTGCCGCAATTCTTGCAATGGTTCACGACGTCTTGATCTCGGTCGGCGTCTATGCGACGTTCGGATTTTCTGTTACGCCTGCAACAGTGATTGCATTTTTGACAATTCTCGGCTTCTCGTTGTACGACACCATCGTGGTGTTCGACAAAGTACACGAGAACTCAACGAGATACTCGGCTGCCAAGGTTTCGTACGGTGACATCATCAACGTTTCAATGAATCAAGTTTTGATGCGTTCAATCAACACATCAATCGCAGCAGTTTTGCCAGTTCTTTCATTGTTGGTACTCGGCTCGTGGGTTATGGGTGCAATTGCATTGCAGGAGTTTGCATTGGCGCTCTTGGTTGGCTTGTTACTCGGTGCATATTCGTCGATCTACATCGCTACGCCACTTTTGGCCGTATTTAAGGGTCGCGAGACTAAGTACCGCTCGTTGCAAGGCACGCTACGACTCGGTGAAGAAATGGCGCGACTCGGCGCAACTTCGAAAAAAGTCGTTGCTCGCTCAGCTGGTGACACGAGTGCGGTGAACGCCACTCAAGCCGATATCGAGCGCGAAACAGTAATGGCGAGTTCGGCTTTGTCGCATCCGCCGCGCCCGCGTAAAAATCGTCGCCGTTAATCCTTCCCATACACTGGAAGGCATGGGTCAGGAAAAGATGCCCGAAGTGGGCGACAGATGAGCGCTACATCTCGTGTCTTGCCCTGGAGACGAAATCAGTCGGTCGTAGTTGAAGAATTAGTCCCGTTGTTGTCGGCCTACCGGAGTAGGCATCCAAAAGGTTCCGTAGCGCAAATTACTGCGGCCTACGAAATGGCGCGCGCTGCGCATCAGCATCAGTCGCGTATGAGCGGAGAGGGCTATATCAGCCATCCCATCGCTGTAGCTCGCATCGTTGCGGAAATCGGTTTGGACGATGTATCACTTGTTGCGGCGCTGTTGCACGATGCAGTTGAAGACACCGAGATCACACTCGCGGATGTTGAGTCTTCATTCGGTGCTGAAGTTGCGGGGATCGTGGATGGTCTCACGAAGCTTGAACGATTGCAGTTCGACTCTCGAGAAGCACAACAAGCGGCAACGATGCGCAAGTTGCTTGTTGCGATGGCCAAAGACATGCGTGTGTTGATTATCAAACTGGCTGATCGGTTGCACAATATGCGCACTATCGCATCGGCGCCACTCGATAAACAACGTCGTGTTGCGCAAGAAACCCTTGATATCTATGCACCACTGGCGCATAGGTTGGGCATGCAAGAAGTAAAACAGCAGCTCGAAGATCTGTCTTTCGCGGCGTTGTATCCAAAACGCTATGCAGAACTTGATTATCTCGTTTCGACTCGTGCACCAGAGAGAGATATTTTTCTTGCAAAAGCCTTGGGTCAAGTTGGCTCATGGCTGAAAGACGTGCAGATCGAAGCCGAACTGACATCACGCGGCAAACACCTCTGGAGCTTGTACGAAAAAATGGTCCAGAAGGGCCGTGGGTTCGACGAAATCTTTGACCTGATGGCAATTCGGATTGTTGTCGACTCAGTGAAGGACTGCTACGGAGTGCTCGGTTGCATCCATGGCCATTGGAAGCCAGTTGTTGGTCGGTTCAAAGATTACATCGCCATGCCGAAATTTAATTTGTATCAGTCGCTGCACACAACGGTGATCGGTCCGAGCGGTAAAGCAATTGAAGTGCAGATTCGGTCGAGGGATATGCACCAACGTGCAGAGTGGGGAGTTGCTTCTCACTGGTCTTACAAGGACGGTGTTCCATCTACCGATGTCGACTGGCTGAATCGCATCATTGATTGGCAAGACGAAGTTTCAGATCCACGACAATTTCTTGAAAGCCTGAAGAGCGATCTAGATCAAGACGAGATTTTTGCTTTCACGCCCAAAGGTCGTGTGATTGCTTTGCCGGTTCAAGCAACACCGGTCGACTTCGCTTACGCCGTGCACACCGAGATTGGTCACTCGTGCATGGGCGCGAGAGTAAATGGCCGACTTGTACCTCTCGATACTGTTCTCAACTCGGGTGACACTGTTGAAATTTTGACGTCCACCGCCGAGAGTGCTGAGCCGTCAGAAGAGTGGATGAATTTTGTAGCGTCGCCAAAAGCGAAGAGCAAGATCAAGCAGTGGGTGTCGCGAGAGCGCATTGATGATTTGGTCGAGAATGGCCATGACGATCTGGTCGAGGCATTACGTCGAGAAGGTGTTGCTGTGCAAAAGGTTCTCGATTCGGAAATATTTAACCAAGAAATCGAGTCGATGAATTACGCCGATGCCCCCGCTCTATTTTTGGCAATTAGTGAAGGTCACGTGCAGGCGGATGCAATTGCCATGCGAATGGCCAAAGCAACACGTAGCGCACCAGGGGGCGAGCAGTTGTCTGTGGGTACGCGCAGTTTTGTGCAAAACGAAAGCAGCGACCAACAGGCGGGTGTCCACGTTGAGGGAATGGATGACGTGGTTGTGCGGCTGAGCAAATGTTGCACGCCTGTGCCGGGCGATGAGATTTTGGGTTTCATTGGCCAAGGTCAAAATCGAAGCAAGGGCGTCAATATTCACCGCGCAGACTGTCTCAGTGCGATTTCGCTCGTTTCGCAAAATCTAGAACGAGTAGTGGATGCGGAGTGGACAGGCATCTTGCAAGGAGCAACATTTATTGCTGCCGTTGAAGTTGTGGCGCTCGATCGATCCCGGCTGCTTCGCGACGTTGCCAATGCGTTATCCGACGAGCATGTCAACATCGTTTCCTGTACAACGCACACCGGTGCAGACCGCGTGGCAAAGATGCGATTTGAGTTCGAGTTCGCCGACCCTGGTCATTTGCAATCGGTCTTGCACACAATCAAACGTATTGATTCTGTATATGACGCGTATCGTGTGATGTCAACGGAGCATCCAGCGTCTAACCTCATTGTGTGACGGTTTTTTCAACTAGCCCAGGAACCCGGGACATTTTG
>WLPO01000019.1 GCA_009698745.1 Actinomycetota bacterium | reverse complement strand
GACCTCACAACCTGGCGCCGACATCTTGCGCGATCATTGTTTCAACAACCGACCGGCATCTGTAGCGATGAAGAACTGAAGAAGCTCGCAAGTGCACAACCGCTCGACCGAGCAATGACAATTGAAGACCTGGCTGCCGTGATGGGAAAAAGCATGGCGCAACGCATCGCGCCAGCAGTGCTACCGCTTTTCGAGCGTCACGCTTCTCGCAGCTGAGTCAGACGCTCAAAAATCTCTGGTCGCATTGACACGAAGATTCCCGTTGCCTCAGCACACAGGGTTTCGCCGTGATGCAGCGATGCATAAGTAATGATCTTGCGTTTTTCGGTTGAAACTACATGTGCACGAAACTCAAGCGACTTATGCAGCGGCGTCGGTGCGCGGTAATCGATTGTCAGGTTGACTGTCATGCCCGGATTGCCCGTGGTTGATTGAGCAACACCACACACTTCGTCGAAATACGCAGCAATCACTCCACCGTGCACACACCCTGGTGGCCCCTCATACGCCGCACCAAATGTGACATTGCCGACAACATTGACACGACCATTTTCGTCGGTTGAAGTGGTGATCGTCATGGGCATCGCAATTGGATTTATCGCACCAATGATCGGACTGCGATCAAGAAAACTTGCACCCTCCACCGAGACGATCTCTTCTATTTCGTTGCGGATCACTTGCGCTCGTTCGGCACGAACCTTTTCATCAGCCGTCATTGGAGTTTGACGAACATGGAAACCTGCAAAGTTATTTGGTGTGTTGTTCGACATGGATACTTTTTATAACTCCATCACGACAGGCGCATGATCGCTTGGCTTTTCACCTTTGCGAGCATTACGGTCAACCACCGTCATTTTGGTGCGCTTGGCAACCGACTCGCTGACGAGCAACAAATCGATCCGCATTCCATGATTTTTATGAAATCCACCATCGCGATAATCCCACCATGAGAACAACTTTGGTTCAGGATGTTGATCGCGATATATATCGGTCAGTCCCCATGCGCAGAGATCGCTCAAGACTTCGCGCTCTGGCGCGCTCACATGGGTTGAACCAATAAGCGCTTCGGGATCCCACACATCGATATCTTCTGGTGCGATATTGAAGTCCCCTGTCACGATCACATCGCCCGCCGGTTTGGCAATCTTGGCCACATGTTGTTTCAGCTGCTTCATCCAGCGCAGCTTGTAGTGATAGTGATCATGCTCGAGTTCTCGACCATTTGGCACGTAGACACACACCACGGTGATACCGCCGCATTCGGCGCTAATGATTCGCGCTTCTCCATCCGGTTCACCAACCGCAAAGTTGTTGATCACATTGTCGAGACCAACCTTCGACAAAATCGCCACACCGTTCCATTGACCTTGTCCAAAATGTGCCGACTCGTAACCCATTTCATGAAAAACAAGCGATGGGAAAACGGCATCCTTCATCTTTGTTTCTTGAATACACAAAACTTCTGGCTTGTTTTCCTCTATCCATTGCTGGACGCGAGGCAGCCTGGCCTTTAACGAATTGACATTCCAAGTAGCGATCAGCACCGCAACAAACTACTACGCGACTCTTATTTTTTCTTGGCGGGAGCTTTGCGTGTTTGCCCAGCAACTGGACGAGTTTGCACGGCAGCTGGACGTGTTTGCGCGGCAGCCGGACGCTTCTTTGACTTCTTGACTGGAGCAGCTTTTTTGACGGCGGTAACTGGCCCGACGATGCCAACATCAATGCTGCGCCGTGAAGCAGTAAAGCTCGACACGACAAGCGAAACTTGCTGACCGATCTTGACAAAATCGCGCGCGCTGCGAGGTGCCGGGTTGGCCATCAAGCGCAGAGGCAGATAACCAAGTACGTCACCAATGCGAACGTACACACCATGTGCCGAATAAGTCTCAACCACTCCCTTTACCTTGCTACCCAACTTGTATTTCTCTACAAATTCCAAAAACGGTGCGAGCTCATTGACCGCGGTCGTTGGTTTTGTACGCGCATTTTGCACCTGTGCCGACGCAGACGCTGTTGCAGAAGATGTTGTTGTCGCTTTTGTCTTTGCAGCAAGCTTGATGTTCGGTGGCGGTGTGCGAGGTATTGGCATCGGCCGGTTGGCCTCACGACTTGCCTTCTTGACGGACTTTGTAGCCGATGGTCGTACAGGCAGTCGATCGATAAATACCCAGCCAACAAGTGGAACCGGTTTGCCACCCATCAATCGACCGCCATCAAACAACCACGGGTGATCTTGATGAAATTCTTGATAACTATCGTTCGAAACAACTGTTGCACCAATTTTTTTGGCAATGGTCAGTACAAATCCATCACCTCGCCCAACGGCACCTGCAGGTGGCGAAACCAATTCGTTGTTGTCGATCGCATCATTAAATTCGGCAACTTCTCGCTTGTCGATGCGATGGCCAAAAGTGGCGTCCACCACCACCGTCACCTTTGTGTCGGGGTATTCATTCATAAACGACAGCACGGCTTCGTGTAACTGCTTGAGGCTGGGCGATGTGCGGCCCTCGGTCGCCAGATTCGACCCGTCTACAACTACATGCTTTGGTCCGCGATTTGCCACTAGGTAAGTCAACCAGTGGGCCGAGTGCGCCGCAGGGATGCCCCAGCCCTTACGATCTATGCGTGCTGAGAGCCGTGTTTTTCGATTTTGGGGGCGTCATCCTGTCCAGCCCATTTGACGCTTTTAATCACTATGAGCGAGATCATGGCCTGCCGCTCAATTTCATTCGCTCGGTCAACTCGGTCAATCACCACGAAAACGCATGGGCAAGGCTCGAGCGAAGTGATATTTCCCCCGCCCAATTTGACGACATTTTTGCGCTCGAAAGCGAGGCACTCGGTCACCGCATACCTGGCGCCGAAATTCTTGCGCTGTTGCACGGCGAGTTGCGACCCGACATGGTGCATGCGCTTGATGTCATCAAAGCCTCAGGACTCATACTCGCCTGTCTCACCAACAATGTGTTGACGCAACAAGTCGTTGCAACTGATCCCGGCGAGCGCGCACGTCAACAAGAGCTACAGGCGGTGCTCGCGAGGTTTGATGCTGTTATTGAGTCAAGCAAAGTTGGGGTGCGAAAACCCGAACCCCGCTTTTACGAAATCGCATGCGAAACAGTTGGCGTGCAACCCAACGAATGTGTATTTCTTGACGACTTGGGCATCAACCTCAAACCAGCAGCACAAATGGGCATGATCACCATCAAGGTTGCAACGAGTGAACAAGCGTTAAGCGAGCTTGCTCAAATCATCAATCTCGATCTGGCACTATAAAAAACTGCAATCAGTGACTGCTACCAAGCGGCGAAAGTTTGCTCCATCAAGTCTGCAACTTCTTGATCATGAATCGCTTTCGATCCAGTTGCAGGACTACCCGACTCAACTCGAGCAACGTGGCGCCAGTCATAACCCTGATCTTTCAACGGCCACACCAAGTGATCAACAAATCTCCACGCGCCCATGTTGTCGGGCTCTTCTTGCAACCACAACAACTCTTTGGCGTTTGGATACTGCTTCAGCACTTCATGTAGACCGTTGATTGGAAACGGATACAACTGTTCAATCCGAACCACTGCAACATTCGCTGCGCGCTTGTCGCGCTCGGTCATTGCGTCCCACGCCACCTTGCCTGTGCACAACACAATACGTGTCACCTTTGACTTATCGATACCGGACGGATCGTCCAAGATTTCTTCAAAACTGCCCGTGGTCAACTGATCGATCGATGATCGACTTTGCTTCATGCGCAATGGCTGCTTTGGCGTCATGACCACAAGCGGCTTTCGCACTTCTCGCACAACTTGTCGACGCAACATGTGAAAGTACTGTGCGGCAGTAGTTGGGTAACACACCTGAATATTGTCTTCGGCACACTGCTGCAAGAAGCGCTCGAGGCGTGCCGACGAATGCTCTGGACCTTGGCCCTCAAATCCGTGCGGAAGCAACATCACCAAACTGTTCTGCTGACCCCACTTATCTTCCGCTGCGACGATGTATTGGTCAATCACCACTTGAGCACCGTTGACAAAATCGCCAAACTGCGCTTCCCACATCACCAACGCATTGGTATTGCCATGTGCGTATCCGTACTCAAAACCAAGTGCGGCATATTCGCTCAACAGTGAGTCGTACACCCAAAAACGAGCCTTTGCTTGAGGCAACGTGTTGAGAGGAACCCAGCGTGTTTCGTTGTTGTTGTCAACAAGTGTTGAGTGACGCTGACTAAAAGTGCCGCGACGCGAGTCTTCTCCCATTAAACGAACAGGAATACCTTGCATGACTAGCGATCCGATCGCAAGAGCTTCACCAGTCGCCCAGTCAACATCTTGTTGCGTCTCATACTGCTTGGCACGCAACTCAAATTGCTTCACCAGTTTTGGATGCGGAGCAAAGCCCTGGGGGTAGTCGGTCATGTGATGGAAAATCGAATCCAAAACCTTGCGCTCCACCCCTGTGGCTACATGTGGCAAGACACCAATTGGTTCTGGCGGACGCGGAACGCGAATTGGTTCTGGCGCTGCAGCACGCGCTGCATCTAATGCACTTTGCAACTTGGTCTGATAATCGGCAAGAGCCTGTTCGGCTTCGTCAAGTGTGATGTCGCCACGCTTTACAAGCGTTTCGACGTACAACTTTCGTACGCTGCGTCGCTCTGCGATTGCTTTGTACATCAATGGCTGCGTGTAGCTCGGGTCATCGCCTTCGTTGTGACCGTGGCGGCGGTAACACACCAAATCGATCACGACATCTTTGTGGAACTTCTGACGATATTCAAAAGCAAGTTTTGCAACTCGTACGCACGCTTCTGGGTCGTCACCATTGACATGGAAAATTGGGGCCTGCACCGTTTTAGCCACGTCGCTTGGATATTGCGATGAACGTGCGTATTGCGGCGAAGTGGTGAAGCCGATTTGGTTATTGACAATGAGGTGCACCGTGCCACCAACTCGGTAGCCACTGGTATCGCTCATCGCTAAGCACTCGGCAACAACGCCTTGACCCGCAAACGCTGCGTCTCCATGAATAAGCAACGGCAGCACGCTGTATGCAAGCGGCGGATCGATGCGATCTTGAGCTGCGCGCACCATGCCAAGCACGATCGAGTCGACTGTTTCGAGATGGCTTGGGTTTGCAGACAACTCGAGAGGCAGAGTCGCACCAGATGGGGCCACAAAAGTGCCAGTGGCACCGAGGTGATACTTGACGTCTCCAGAACCTTGCACCGAAGAAGGATCGATGTAGTCCTCAAACTCGTCGAACAGCTCTTGATAATTCTTGCCAATGACATTGGTCAACACATTGAGACGACCGCGATGCATCATGCCGAGCACTGCTCCATCGAGTTTTGCGTCAGCAGCACCGGACAAGATTGCGTCCAAAATTGGAATTGCAGATTCTGCGCCTTCCAAACCAAACCGTTTGGCACCCACATACTTTGTGGCCAAAAATCGTTCGAGTGACTCCGCCGCGTTTAAGCGCTCAAGAACTCTGCGCTTGTCTACCTTGGTGTGACCGCGAATTTCGCCTTCCATTCGCTCTTGAATCCATCGTTGCTCTTCGGTGTTCTGAATATGCATGTACTCGACACCAATGGTGCGGCAGTACGCATCACGCAACACACCCAACAAATCTCCAAGTGTCGACTTGCGCACACCGCCAACGCCACCTGTTAAAAATTCGCGATCCAAATCCCAAATAGTCAGACCATACGTTGCGGGGTCTAGCTCGCGTGGCATCTCTGGCTCTTGCCAACGAAGTGGATCTAGGTCGGCAATGAGGTGACCGCGCACGCGGTGAACTCGAATGAGAGTTGCGATCTGCATTTGCTTGTCGAGCATCGCATCTTCACTGTCGATGAGATGTGAATCTTGATGCCACGCAACAGATTGATATGGAACACCGAGGCTGCGGAACACATCGGCATAGAAACCATGTTCACCAATGAGCAGCTCGTGCACATATTTGAGAAACATGCCACTTTCGGCACCTTGAATGATGCGGTGGTCGTACGTGCTCGTGATGGTGACAACTTTTGAAATGCCAAGTCGCACGATGGTGCGTTCATCAGAACCCTGAAACTCGGCAGGATAATCAATTGATCCAACACCGACGATGACGCCTTGACCTGGCATGAGTCGTGGTACCGACTGCACAGTGCCGATAGTGCCTGGGTTAGTAAGACTGACGTTCGCCCCTGCGTAATCATCGGCCGTCAATTTGTTTGCGCGAACTTTGCGAATGATGTCGTCATATGCAAACAAGAAACCAGCAAAGTCGAGCGTGTCTGCATGGCGAAGCACTGGTACGACCAATGAACGCTGACCGTTGCCCTTGTCGACGTCAACCGCCAAACCAATGTTGACATGCGAGCGCTTTTGCAATTGTGCTTTACCATCGGCATCGGTGGCGTACGAATTTTTCATGTTTGGCACAGAGTCGGCAATGGCACGAACAACCGCGTAACCAATGAGATGCGTGAAACTGACTTTGCCTTGTCCGGTGCGTCCGCGATAGTTGTTGATGACCTTGCGATTTACCTCAAGTAACTTGGCAGGAACATTGCGAAAGCTTGTTGCAGTTGGAACCGTCAAACTGCGTTCCATATTGGTGGCAATTGCTGCTGGAACACCGCGCAAAGGCTCAGGTGCAGGGTCGGCCAAAATCTCGGTTGGCGCAATAATGCGTGGTGCAGGTGGCTCAACCCCTGGCGATGTCGCTACTGGTTTGACCGGCTGAACAAGTTTTCCGTTTACATCTTCGGGTGGCAATAAGAGCGGACGCAAAATCTCGGCGGTGTTGTCAACGCGCGGAGAACCGGCTGGACGAAAATCGCTAAAAAACTCTTGCCAAGTTGCGCCGACTGAAGCAGGGTCATTGCGATATTGCTCATACATCTCTTCGACGAGCCAAGAGTTGGCGCCAAATTCCTCGGGTTGAGGGCGGTCAAGCATCGCATTTATTCTACTCTGAACCGCTTGAGTGATATGGCGCAGCACCGTGTGACACAGTCCATCGCCCAAGAGGGAATGGACCTATCAATACGCCACATCTAGACCGTTATTATGTTCCGATGATCAGATTCGCTAAAAGTTCATTCGCACTTCTGTCCCTTGTCGCACTGAGTGTGACTCTTCCTGCTTGCTCGAGCTCGTCATCTGCACCAGCCGAAACTTTGCCGGCAACAACCGATCTCGAGGTACGCGCTATTGCCGGTCTCAAGTTTGACAAAACCAGTTACGAAGTCGCTGCTGGAGATACCGCAATTGGATATATCAATGACGACACCATTCGACACACACTCGTTGTCGTGCAAGACGGAACGAAGGTCAGTGGTTTTGAACTCAAGGTCAACAAAAAAGGCGCGATTGATAGCGGTTCAGTGACACTTGCAGCTGGAACTTACGTCCTGATGTGCACAGTACCTGGTCATCAAAATATGAAAGCCGATCTCACGGTGAAGTGAGACCGGCTTTCGTAAATACTGAACTTTGTAAAACTTTACTTACCGAGCAATACCTCGGAAAGAATCCACAACACCAACCACAACACTCCTGAAGTGATGAGTGCATTTTTGTGGCTCTCATACATCCACAACATCTTGTTGCCAGCCTTGATGCCACCAAAGATGCCGATTGCGTTGAGTTCGAGCAAAGCAATGATCACAATTGCGATAGTGAAAAACATGCGTGCGTTGCTGCTCGTTGCATCGCCAAATGCGCCACTGTAAAAGTGTGCTGACCCAACCATGAAGAACAACATCGACACAGAGAAGATCATGTTTTGACGTGAGGCCAAGAGTGCTTTGCGTCCTGCTGTTGGGGCATCAGCATTTGCTTCGCCACCACCCAACAAGTTGACAACGTTTGCAAGCACAACTTTTTGGTTCTTCCAAATGATCATCCAGACGTTTGCCGCCATCAAGATTCCGAGTGCCATTCCGACCGAAATTGCGACGTCGTGCCCATTGCCCGATGCCGAACCGTTCATGAAGTTGTTCCAATAATCCTTCTGACCAGTAATCAATAGGCCAGTCGCAAGGGTTGCAATTGCGGCCCAACGAAACCACCACAGTGCGCGACGTGCAATCTTGTCGATCGTGATGTTGCGTGCTTTACCCTCATCGCCATAAGCGGCCAAACCCGGTACTTGCACCAAGTTGAAGTAGTAGAGCAAACCAATCCAGGCAATGCCGACGAGAATGTGTAGCCAACGGAAGCCGAAGCTATATAGGTAGTCCTGCGATAGAAGTTCCATAGTAAATAATCCCCTTTGAGGTGTGTCTATAAACGGAAATACTCTCCTCCGCTTGTTTTCCAAACTAGCACTGCCCCACAGTCCGGTGTTGCCACTAGTTTGTAGGCGTCATGGCTGCTGAATTTATTTACACCTGTTACAAACTGGCTCGGTTCTATCCCCCAGATCGCACCGTGCTCGAAGACATTTCACTGTCTTTTTACCCTGGCGCAAAAATTGGCGTCATCGGATCCAACGGCAGCGGTAAATCGAGCTTGCTGCGGATCATGGCCGGCACAGATGATGGCTACACCGGCGAAGCACGACTCACTCCCGGCTTCAGCGTTGGAATTTTGGAACAGGAACCAAAACTCGACCCAACAAAAGATGTGCTTGGCAATGTGATGGACGGTGTTGCGCCAATTCGTGACCTACTCGCGCGCTATGAAG
This sequence comes from Actinomycetota bacterium, assembly GCA_009698745.1. Classification (GTDB taxonomy): domain Bacteria; phylum Actinomycetota; class Acidimicrobiia; order Acidimicrobiales; family Ilumatobacteraceae; genus UBA3006. Next base: position 12,483 of record WLPO01000019.1, on the reverse strand, counting down.
AAGTCACTGCAATGTGGGGTGAACCAGATGCCGACTTCGACAAAGTTGGCGCACTGCAGGCAGATCTTGAAGCAAAAATTCAAGCAGCCGATGCATGGGCCCTCGAACGCAACGTTGAAATCGCGATGGATGCACTGCGTTGTCCACCGAATGATGCTGATGTCACCAAACTTTCTGGTGGAGAACGACGTCGAGTCGCGCTCTGCCGCTTGTTGCTCAGCCGCCCCGACTTATTGCTCTTGGACGAGCCGACTAACCACTTGGATGCCGAGAGCGTTGATTGGCTTGAGCGCTTCTTGCAGGATTATCCGGGCACTGTTGTGGCCATTACCCACGACCGCTACTTCCTCGACAACGTGGCCAAGTGGATTTTGGAGTTGGACCGAGGGCGCGGTATTCCATTCTCGGGTAACTACACCAGTTGGCTTGAGCAAAAACAAGAGCGTCTCGGTCGTGAAGAAAAATCTAACGACGCGCGCAAGCGCACATTGCAACGCGAACTTGAATGGGTTCGCATGGCGCCAAAGGCTCGCCAATCAAAAGGTAAAGCACGACTCGCTGCGTACGACAAGTTGCATGCCGAAGCACAAGCAGCCGACAACGGCCCAGACAAACTCGAAATCGCAATTCCTGCTGGTCCACGCTTGGGCGGCACAGTCATCGAAGTCAAAGAGCTCAGCAAAGGTTTTGGCGATCGCCTCTTGATTGAAAATCTTTCCTTCTCACTTCCACCTGCTGGCATCGTTGGCATTATTGGACCGAACGGTGCGGGTAAAACAACACTGTTCAATATGTTGAGCGGCCAAGAAGCGCCCGACACGGGCACGATCACTATTGGCGACACCGTGCAGATGAGCTACGTCGATCAAAGTCGCGACACACTCAACGCGGATGCATCGGTGTACGAAGAGATCACCGACGGAGCAGAAACGCTCAAAGTCGGTGGACGTGAAATTCACGGTCGTGCATATGTTGCAAGTTTCAACTTCAAGGGCTCTGACCAACAAAAGCGTGTTGGCGACCTGTCGGGTGGCGAGCGCAATCGTGTGCACTTGGCAAAGATGCTCAAGAAAGCCGGCAACTTACTGTTGCTCGACGAACCGACAAACGATCTCGACGTCGACACATTACGTGCCCTCGAGATCGCTCTCGAATCGTTTCCCGGTTGCGTTGTGGTGATTTCTCACGATCGTTGGTTCCTCGACCGCATTGCCACACACGTGTTGGCCTTTGAGGGCGATAGCCAAGTGCGTTGGTTTGAGGGCAACTTCACCGACTACGAGGCATGGCGCAAAAAAGAATTGGGTGGCGCAGCCGATCAACCTAGGCGTATTAAGTACAAGCCACTTTCGCGATAACGCAATACGATACACACAGTATGAATACCGCTCTGAAGCGCATCCGCATCGTGTGTGCTGCGATCTTCGTCGCGGGTATTGCTGGCATCATCGTGACAAGCATTGTTTCCAACAACAACGGCGGCATCATTGCTATCGGACTTGTCACTTCGATTGCAGCAGTCGTACTTCTCACTGCATCAACCATCGCAACCAACAAACACCTCGATGCTTTTGACGAGGTAGCTGCCGAACAACTCGAGAAACAAGTTGCAGCACTCGTTGCGTCCGGCGCAAATGAGGACGCAGTTCGTGAAGCAGTTCGCGCAGCCATTGATCTTGGGCGCAGTATTTCGTGAAGTTCGACGATCACGAACTTGCACATTATTTAGCAGAAGAAACGGGCAAACGCCTGCTTGCAGTGCGCGAACGTCTCTATAACGACGGTGCATCCACATGGTTGGCCAAGGATGTCGGTGACGCAGCCGCACAGCGATTTTTGGATGAAGCATTCGCTGAGCACCGACCAGGTGATGCAATTCTTTCCGAAGAAGCAGCAGACGACTCCAACCGATTAACTGCAGATCGGGTTTGGATTATTGACCCACTCGACGGCACACAGGAATACTCAGAGTTTGATCGAGCAGATTGGGCCGTGCACATTGCATTGTGGGAGCGCAAAGATTCAAATGGCGCTCCATCTAATGAGGGAATGCTCACAGCAGGTGCAGTTGCGCTTCCCGCTTTCGGCATGGTTCTCTCAACGGGCACACCGCCGCCAACACCACCTCAACATGAAGGCAAGCCACGATTAGTCGTCTCACGAAATCGAGCAACTGATGCCGCAATCATCGTGGCCCAGGCTCTTGACTGCGAAGTTGCGCGTCTCGGTTCGGCAGGCGCTAAAGCAATGGCAGTGGTGCTCGGAGAAACCGATATTTACGTGCACGAGGGCGGAATGCATCAATGGGATTCGGCAGCACCAATGGTGGTCGCCCAGGCTGCCGGGCTATTTACCAGTCGTATCGATGGAACTCCCCTTATCTACAACATGCGTGACACCTGGCTCCCCGACTTTATTGTGTGCCAACAACATTTGGCACACCAAGTTGTAGACGCGCTTCGCGCGGGCAGAATCAACGGGTGACTTTTACTCCCGACACCAACTGGGGCGCGTTTGACCAAAATTCGCCTTGGGTTTTACAACTCGACAACATCAAGTGGCAAAAATCAGCCGTTGCATTGCGCACAGCGGCTCAGCGCGAAGTGCCAGTGCTCACGAAACCAACAAAGATTCCACCTGTTGCCCGACTCATCACTGTTGTATTTGTTCTCAGCAAGGCCCTCTTGCCTTGGTTCATCAAGAAGAAGCGAAAAAAGTTTGCGACTCCTGAAGCATCTCGTGAATTCATTTCGTTTCGCATGCGCAAAGCTGTTGAACGCCTTGGCTCTACCTACATCAAACTTGGGCAAATCATTTCGAGCGGTGAAGGATTATTCCCAGTCGAACTCGTCAATGAATTCAAACTCTGTCGCGACCAAGTTCCAGCATTTTCATTTGAAGAAGCGAAGCGAGTCATCGAAGAAGACCTCGGAGCTCGCATTAGTGATGTCTTTAGTAAGTTTGAGACCACCCCACTCGCTGCTGCATCAATTGCTCAGGTTCACTTAGCCACGTTGATCACTGGCGAAGAAGTAGTTGTCAAAGTACAAAGACCAACCGTTTCGGCACTCGTGCGTAAAGATTTGCGCGTCATGGCGTGGCTTGCCCCCCACATGATTGGCCGTATCAAAATCAGTGCACTTGCCAACCCGCCTGCACTTGTCGAACTCTTTGCAGAAACCATTGTGGAAGAACTTGACTTTCGCATTGAAGCCGACAACATGCTCGATGTTGCCAAGATGCTGCACGAACTAGACCAAAAGGGTTACATCGTGCCGCGTCCACATCCGAGCCTCGTCGCTCGGCGTGTACTCGTGATGCAACGTCTTGAAGGATTCAAGTTTGACGATGTGGTTGGTATGCAAGATGCGGGTATCGACACAGTTGCAGTAATTCGCACAGGAATGATCGCGTTTATGGAAGGTGCAATGATTCATGGCATTTTCCACGGCGACTTGCACGGTGGCAATTTGTTTGTAATGAAAGATGGCCGAACTGCGTTACTTGACTTCGGCATCGTTGGTCGCCTCACCGGCTCGCGTCGCATGGCATTCTTGCGACTCATGCTCAATGCAACAACAAACAATGTTGTTGGACAAATTGAAGCATTGCGCGATCTCGGAGCACTTCCATTCGACACAGACATCAAGGCAGTCATCAAAGATCTCAATCTGGATCAACCAGTAGTCGACCCAACCACACTGTCTGGCGAAGAGCTCGTCAATGAAGTACAGCGCATCGTCAAGGCGATGATGGGCTACGGCGCACGCATGCCAAAAGAACTCATGTTGTACGTCAAGAACATGGTATTTCTTGATGGAGCGATCGCGCGCTTGGCACCCGATCTCGACATCATCCAGGAAGTCACTGCGATCTCGATGCTGTTTGCAGAGCGACACGGTGAGCGCCTAGGACGCGAGCTCGGTATCGACCATTTGGCTGTGGAGATCAATATGGACAGCCTTAAGGCAGGTCTTGGCGTTGACACTTCAGTCGACACGTTGACATACCGAGACTTGCAAGCGCGTCGCAATTTGATCCAAAAGCGAATGCGCGAACACGTCGGTCGTTGATCTAGTTTCTACACGCATGAGACTGGTAGTTGCCCGTTGCAGCGTCGTGTACGAGGGCCGGCTTGACGCTTCGCTACCTGAAGCGAACCGACTGTTAATGCGCAAAGCCGATGGATGTATCGCAATTCATGCAGATGGTGGCGCATACAAACCTCTCAACTGGATGAATGCACCCAACACTGTCGTCGAGCGCGACGATAAGTGGGTGGTTACAAACCCAAAAGGTGAAACACTGACGATCTATCTGCATGAAGTTTTTAGTGATTCATCGCATGAACTAGGCGAAGACCCAGGACTCACAAAAGATGGAGTCGAAGCGCACCTGCAAGAGCTTCTTGCTGCACTCCCAGAATCCATTGAGCCTGGACTCACGCTGATTCGCCGTGAGTACCCAACAGCAGTTGGCCCAGTCGACCTGCTCTGTAGAGATGCGAGCGGCCGAACAGTTGCCGTAGAAATCAAGCGCCGTGGCGAGATCGATGGTGTCGAACAGCTCACCCGCTACATCGACTGCTTGCATGCCGACACATCGCTCGGCAACATTCGTGGCATCTTTGTTGCACAATCAATCAAGCCTCAGGCTCGCGTGCTTGCCGAAAGCCGCGGCATGGGCTGGTGCGAAGTTGATTACGACGAACTGCGCGGCAAGCGAACCGACGAGTTGCGACTTTTCTAAGAGTCGCAACCCGTCTACTCGGCTCAACGCAATTTTTAGTGACCGCCCAACGCGCTCGTGTCTACGTTGCCTACCGCAAAGAAACCCAATGCTCCTTTGCCAACGTTGGCAAATTTGTGAGTGACAAATGGATACAGACCATCCTCTGCAAAGGTGAACTCCACGAAACCACCCTGAGCTGGTTGCAGATCAAGTACTTGTGACCCACCCGTTCGAGCGTCTGGTTGCAGTACATATGTACCTTCTCTGAATATTGTGTCGAAAATAGTTCCGACAATGTGGAATGCCGAGTTTTCATTTGGGCCTTCATCTAGCACCCAGATGCGGTACCGCTTATTTGCTTCAACATGTATTGGACCAAACTTGTATTGATTCACGTAGCCGTTAAAGACAACTGCGTCCCATTTTTCATTCATCATTTTGGTTAAGTCACCAGGCTGACCATCTGGACCTAAGTACAACTCACTTTGCAAAAGCACAAACTCTTTATCGACTGGAGCAAGAACTGGCGGGTCAATGATCAGTGCTCCATACATTCCATTACCGATGTGATGCAGTGCTGGCGCAGTACCGCAGTGGTACATGAAGATTCCAGAGAAATCGGCGACGAACTTGTACACGAGCGACTCGCCCGGAGCAACCGCACGCATTTCATCACTCCACGCAACTTTGCTGGCATGAAAGTCAATGGAGTGAGTCATTTTGCCCTTGTTGACAACAGTGACCGTAAAAGTGTCGCCAACTTTGCCACGCAATGTTGGCCCTGGCACTTGGCCATTAAATGTCCACATCTCTTGCATGACCCCAGGCGCAACTTCCATCTGCACCTCAGACATCTCGAACGTCACGGCGTGAGCGGTATCACTTGTAGCGCTTGGAAGAATCGGGTCACGTGGAATCCAGCTCTCTGCAGGCATTGCCGCAGGATCGATCACTGCGTCATTACTTACTTCAGCAGGTGGAGTCGCAGCAGAGGGTGCTGCAGCAGACGCAACTTTTGTTGTACCACCATCCATCGCACGAATTCCGAGCACTCCAACAACGAGCACCACCGAAATAAACAAACACAGAACTAACGAAAATACTGTTGCCTCACTTATTTTGTTACTACTCAATTTTTCATTCATACGTGCGACCTTTCACAGTCTTGCAAGGAGGATTCCTGTACTTAACTTATGACTGATTCGCAATGCGTTGTTTGTTATTGCTCTAATTGTTTAGAGACTTGTGCCATAGATGCCTCACATACTTTTGTGTGGTTCGCCTTACTAGCGAGTGGACTACCTAACAAATTTGTATTGAACAGTTACTGTTGCAATGAACTCAGAACGTCAGACAAAGCATCAAGTGTCATTGCCATTTGGTCATCAGTGTGTGCAAGACCCAAATTCATCATTCCGCGTGTCGCTATATATACACCGCGTTGTAGCAAGCCAAAAAATAAAAGTTCTTGTAGCTCTGAATCACGAGATGCAAGATCGGAAGGCTTTTGCGGAGGTGATGCAAGCGCATGCAGCGACATCATTGACCCAAACCCACTTACCGAAACTGCAATCTTGTGCTTTGCAATCACGGAAGCAACAGCCTGGCGAAACTCATCGCCCCGCTTCGTATGCTTCGCCGCTACATCTGCTGTAAATACCTCGCCCAATACAGCACATCCGGCTGTCATGGTCGACAGGTTGTTATTAAACGTGCCTCCATGCGCAATCGGTGATGTGATCCCCGACTCTGGGCTCGTATCAAACTGATCAAGAAACTCGGCTTTACCGCCGAAAGCACCAAACGAGAAACCACCGCCGATGTACTTGCCATACGCGGTGATATCAGCCTCAACACCAAGCAGTTGCATCATGCCACTTCGACCATGACGCGACGTCATAACTTCATCCGCAATGCAGACGGCGCCAACTTTACGAGCAGCATCAAATACCTCTGCAAGAAATGCAGGTTCGCCAGGTATGCAGCCGCCAGAGCCAAGCATTGGCTCAACGACAACTGCGGCAAGAGTTGTGGCGTTGTCTTTGATTGCTTGCAGTGCAGCAGAAGTGTCGTTGTACGGAGCAATAACAAAATCAAATGGCGCATTCCACTTTGCGCTGCCACTCGCAAAATAAAACACGCTGCCGTGATACCCGCCTTCAAAGACCAGAATCTTTTTTCTGCCAGTTGCAACGACTGCAGTTGTCATCGCCAACAGGTTTGCTTCGGTTCCCGAGTTGGTAAATCGAACGCGATCAATACCAAACCGCTCACACATCAATTTGCCAAGCGTTGCTTCTGCTGGGTGAACACCGCCCACACTCGTGTTTTGCGATAGCGCTAGGACAACCCGGTCAAGAACTCGTCGCTCGCTATGACCCAGCAACCCCGCTGTGTAGTCACCAAGAAAATCGATGTATGTATGACCGTCGACATCGGTCAGCGTCGCGCCGTTTCCTGAAGCGAACGCAAGCGGATATGGCGCATGTGTGAGAACAGAACGAGTCTGTCCGCCCGGCAAGTATTTGCGAGCCTCGTCATAATGGAGACGGCTCTGCGGATTTCGATCCGCAAAATCACTGTGAGCCTTGGCAAGTTGAGTGTTCAACATGCCGGCGAGATTCCAGTTACTTATTCGGTTGTGGTTGTGGCCACGAGCCGTCTTTGCCGTCCATGCCGGCATTGAGACGAGCTTTCGTCATCAACTCTTCAACAATTGGTCCGAGTTGTGCAGCATCGTCGACCGGCGTATGCGTTGGTCCACGGTGCCAGCCTTCAGCAATTGCCAATACTCGACCGCTTGCTTCAAACACTCGACCCGTGATGGCTTTGGACTCTTCAGATGCGAGCCACGTCACGATCGGAGCAATCCAACGAGGCGAACCCAATTCGCGCTCTTCGTCAGTTGGTGGAGTTGGTGAAAGATTTTCGGTCATACGCGTGAGAGCTACTGGTGCAACTGCGTTCACTGTTACTCCATAACGAGCAAGTTCGAGTGATGCGATAGTTGTAAACGCAGCGATGCCTGCTTTTGCGGCGCCGTAGTTTGTTTGACCAACGTTGCCATAAATACCTGACACCGACGAGGTGTTGATAATGCGACCATCTACTGGTTTGCCCGCCTTGTGTTGATCACGCCAGTAAGCAGCTGCAAATCGCGACGGAGCAAACGTGCCTTTGAGGTGCACTTTGATGACGGCGTCCCATTCTTCTTCCGACATGTTGGCCATCATGCGGTCACGCAAGATTCCAGCGTTATTGACAACTGCATGCAAGTCGCCAAATGTGTCGACTGCGGTCTGAATCAGACGCTCGGCGCCTGCCCAAGTAGAAATGTCATCGCCATTGGCAACAGCACGACCACCCATGGCCTCAATCTCATTGACAACACTTTGAGCTGGAGAAATATCGCCGGCCGAACCGTCGACACCGCCTCCCAAGTCGTTCACGACGACCAGTGCCCCGTGCTTGGCAAGACTTAAGGCATGTTCGCGACCAATACCGCGTCCCGAACCAGTGACAACAACTACTCGACCTTCACATAAGCGGCTCATAGGCAACGACTCTAGTCTGAATACCGTGTCTCAGACCAAGTCGAACAACAGTGCAGGCGATTTAGCATGCGATGTGCTGATCGTTGGCGCCGGTCCAAGCGGTATTGCAGCCGCACTCACATTGCGTGCCGCTCAGTACGACGTCATTGTTATTGATAAGGCGTTTTTTCCGCGCGACAAATGTTGCGGTGACGGTTTGACCACTGGTGCGCTTCGAATTTTGGATGAAATCGGTTTCGATCCCAATTCAGTTCCCAACTGGACAGTGTGCAACGACGTATGGCTCCGCTCGCCGAGTGGCACAGAGATGCAGTTTTCGCTTCCCACTCGCGGCCAATTTGCCGCAATCGCACCCAGGATTGAATTGGACCATGCACTGGTGCAGTTGGCCCGTTCGCGAGGCATTCAAGTGCTCGAGGGTCACGAATTTGTGTCCGTTCGTGAACAGACTTCAGATCACATCACGATTGAGATCAGCAATAGCAATAGCAATAAAAACGAAACAATTCGAGCAAAGTTTTTAGTTGCATCAGATGGCATGTGGTCGCCAGTGCGCAAGTTTCTTGGCATGTCTACACCGGGCTACCTCGGTGAGTGGCATGCGTTTCGTCAATACGCCAACAACGTCACAGGGTCGGCGAAAGACCGCTTACACGTTTGGTTTGATAAAGATTTGTTGCCCGGTTACGCATGGTCCTTCCCTCTGCAAAAAGGCCGAGTCAACATCGGCTTCGGTATCTTGCGCGGTGGCAAGTACTCGGTGCAACAGATGAAAGACCTCTGGCCCAACTTGCTCGCACGTAAACACATTGCAAGCGCACTTGGGTCTGAAGTCGTCTTTGAAGATCGGCACACTGCATGGCCAATTCCCGCTCGAGTAACGACTGCACCACTTTCAAGCGGTCGAGTGTTGTTTATCGGTGATGCCGCGTGCGTCACTGACTCGCTCACCGGTGAAGGAATTGGCCAGGCGCTGCTCTCTGGACAACTCAGCGCACACGCAATTATCGCCGGCATCGGCCGCGAGGCTTCGGTCACTCGCGATAAGTATGAGCAACTCATCAAGCAGAACTTTTTTGCAGATCACCGCATGTCAATGACTCTTGGCACAATTTTAAAATCGTCATTTGGCGCACGCGCAGCACTTCGCGTTGCCAACCTCACGCCGTGGACACGGCGCAATTTTGTGCGCTGGATGTTTGAAGACGAACCGCGGGCAGCAATTTTTACTCCGTCTCGATGGCATCGCAACTTCTTGCGTCGTGCTGGCGCATTTCAAACCAAGTAAGTTGTAACTCATGCGTACACGCCTTACCGAACTTCTCGATATTGAGTTTCCAGTCATGCTTGCGGGCATGGGTGGTGTCAGTTACCACCATCTCGTTGCAGCAGTATCAGAGGCTGGTGGCCTTGGAACCTTGGGTGCGAGCACCATGCAAGACGGTGAATTGGCACAAGAAATCGAAGGTGTGAAGAGCCTGACCAAAAAACCATTTGGTGTCGACTTGTTAACCGCGCTTCCGCACACACTCGAACGTGACGTTGACCTCATTATCAAAAGTGGTGCACGGGTTTTCGTTGCAGGGCTCGGAGTACCGCGCGACATCATTGAGCGCCTGCATAGTCACGGCGTAATTGTCGGATCAATGTGTGGAAAAGTTCGCCACGCAATCGCAGCAGTTGAAAGTGGTTGTGACTTTGTTGTCGCGCAAGGCACTGAAGGCGGAGGCCACACAGGAACCGTTGCCACCATGGCACTTGTTCCACAAGTTGTAGATGCCGTTGGCAAAAAAGTAGTTGTCGTTGCAGCTGGCGGTTTGTATGACGGCCGCGGACTTGCCGCATCATTGGCCCTTGGTGCCGAAGGTGTCTGGGTAGGCACACGATTTATTGCAACTCCCGAAGCTCGCGCAGTTGATGGCTACAAAGAAAAACTCATTGCCACCAGCGAAGACGGCACGGTAATCACTCGCAGCTACACCGGCAAGACATGTCGCGTGGTTCGCAACGAGTGGACAAACGATTTCGAAAAGCACCCAGAGTCGCTCTTACCGTTTCCACAGCAAGCCATCGCCTCCATGAAAGCTGGCGTGAATCACCTTGGCTACCCTGTCGGTACGAAGGTTGATGTCGAGCGAGAGTTCATGCCAGCCGGTCAAGGAATTGGCGCAATTAACGAACTCGTTGCTGCAGGAGACTTAGTGCGAAGCATGGTGCGTGAAGCGCAAGAAACACTTGAACGTCTTACTCGCTAACAAAGATGTTCGACGGCTGTTTGTTGCCGACAACATCTCAATCATTGGCGATTACTTCAGCTATGTCGCCCTCGCTGGCATGGTCAAGGAAGTAACAGACTCCAATTTTCTTGTCGCACTTGTCTACGTGGCCTTCACGCTCCCATCTTTTTTCACAACACCGTTCGGTGGACCAACAGTTGACAAGTTTGATCGCAAAAAAATCATCGTGTTTGTGTCTCTCATGCAAGCAATATGTGCTGTTGGTTTTTTGTATGCATCTAATTCACGAATTTGGATCGCATTTGCGGCCCAAATTGGCATCACTTGTCTTTCGTCATTTATCACTCCCGCATTTGGTGCTGCGCTCCCCAACCTGACTCGAAACGATGAAGAACTGCGCCAGGCAAATGCATTGTTTGGTTCGAGCTGGGGTGCAATGGTGTTTATCGGTGCGGCTGCTGGCGGATTTTTCTCACAAGCCTTCGGTCGCACTGCCACATTTACGGCAGACATTGCAACATTTGTAATTTGTGCAGGCCTTGTGGCACTGATTAAAACCCCGATGCAACAACAGCGCTCAAGCGAACACAAGACCCGAATGAAACCCTTCGCCGACATGAAAGAAGCGATCCACTACGCCAAAAGCGATCACACAATTCTTGCCCTTCTTTCATCAAAAACCATGTTTGCTTTTGGAGCTGGCACGGTGAGTCAACTTTCCGTGCTTGCAATTGATGTATTTAATAAAGGAGATGGAGGGAGCGGAGCGCTTCTTGCTGCACGTGGATTTGGGGCTTCAATAGGCCCATTCATCATCATGCGCTTTGTTCGCAACAACATGCCACGCCTACTCAAAGTTTGCGGCACTGCCGGCATCACCTATGCGGTGCTCTACATCGCCGCTGCATCGAGCCCAAACATTTGGATTGCATGCCTGTGCGTCATGGGTGCACATCTCGGTGGTGGCGCACAATGGACTTTGTCTACATATGGTTTACAAGTGCGCGTGCCCGACCACATTCTGGGTCGAGTACTCGCGGGCGATATGGCCATTGCAATTTTGGTGATGGGCACCAGTAGTTTTGCCGCCGGAGTCCTAGGAGAAATCTTGCCGATCCGAATTGCAATCGCAGTTATCGGTGCTACTTCCGGAATTACAGCGGTTGTATTCCTCGTAGCAACGACGGGGATCAGAAAGCGTCTGCGCAGCGAGATGCAGCTGCAATCAAACTAGATGCACGCGTATCTGTGAAGAGATACGAACCCATTCGGTTCATCACATAACTAAACGACATATTGCGCAGCGGATCAGCAAAACTCATTGAGCCACCCGCACCCGAGTGACCAAATGATCGTGGGCTTGCGAGCGGCATCAAAGCGGTCGGTGTCATGTACCCCATACCAAAATTTGTTTGACGCATCAAACATAAATCGATCTCGTCAGGACGAGTAATCGGCGTACTTGCAAGTTGCATCATTTCTTCTGAGATCAATCGAACCTTGCCATTTGCTCCATCTACTTCACCAATTGTTGCTGCATACATACGGGCTAGTGATGGTGCGTTACTAATGCCGTTTGCTCCCGGTATTTCAGCAGCGTGCATGTCGCGTCGATTGAATCCACCTTTCACAGTAAATGCCCCGTTTAACGTGAGTGCCTGACCAAGTGCAGTCTCTGGACCAAATGGAACGATTTGTGCCGGTTGCTTATTGACGATCGTCTCTGGCCACACCTTTGTCCAGCCATTTTTCAATGGAGACACCCTGTGTTCAAGCTGCTCTGGCAAGCCGACATAAATTTCAACGCCAAGTGGGTTGGCGATTTCTTCTTCGATGAAGCGACCAATGTTGCGCCCGTCCACTCTGCGCACAAGTTCTCCGGCCAACCAACCAAATGTGATGGCGTGATAGCCGTGGGTCGATCCGACAGGAAAAATTGGTGCTGTGTCGGCAAGGCGCTG
>WLPO01000018.1 GCA_009698745.1 Actinomycetota bacterium | reverse complement strand
GTTCCACTGATCATCAAACTTGTTGGATCCAATTTTGCGGCAAGAGTGCTCGTCACGGTGATCATTTCACTCTTTCCGATCGTTTCAAACACACTGTTTGGTATCCAATCAACTCCCAAAAATATGCATGATCTCTTTACGCTGCATAAATCTGGTCGCGCAACCAGATTGTTGAAGTTGCAATTGCCAGCAGCAAGTCCTGCGATCTTTAGTGGTCTGCGCATTTCCGCCGGGTTAGCAGTCATTGGCGCAATCGTTGGTGACTTCTTTTTCGCTAAAGGTGAACCCGGGCTCGGCAAGCTCATCACGCAGTTCTTTTTGAATAGCCAAGCGGGCCCGATGTTTGTCACAGCGTTGGCTGCAACACTTTTGGGTCTTACGCTTTTTATCGCATTCGGTCTGCTCAATAAGTGGGTAGTTGGCAGATGGTACGAAGGTTCAATTTCACAATAACATTGGAGAAAATAGCAACATGAGCAAGCGAAACATGAGCAAGCGAAACATGACATTCAAGAGTGCACTAGCAGTAGTTCTTTCACTATCACTCTTCAGTGCATGTGGAAGCAGCGAAACCTCGTCCACCGATACAACAGCTCCTGTCGCCACTCCATCCGGAGTTTCACTTGCCGACGTCTGTCCCGCAACGGTTGTTGTCCAGACCGACTGGTTTCCCGAGTCAGAGCACGGTGGTATTTATCAACTCATGGGTGACGACGCTGTCGCTTCAAAAGATACGGGTGCAGTCACCGGGTCGCTCGTTGTCAACGGAGAACCAACAGGCGTGAAACTCGAAATTCGTGCTGGCGGACCATTTTTGGAATCCCCTGTCGTTACCGAGATGTACCAGGACAATGCAATCACTTTCGGTTACGTGGGTACTGACGTGGCAATCACTCGCTACAACGATGCACCAACTCTTGCGGTGTTCAACGCTCTTAACGTAAACCCACAAGTTGTGTTGTGGGATGCGACTAAGCATCCAGAAGCAAAGACAATCGCAGATGCGGCTAAATCGGTCAAGACTTTTTACGTCTATGGCGATCCATCTTGGATGCGATACTTCATCGCGCAGGGTCTCATCACAAAAGAGCAGGTTGATTCCAACTACAAGGGCAACTTGCTGCTCGCAACAGATGATGCAGCACACCAAGGTTTTGCGACTTCAGAGCCGTACAAGTATGCAAACCTTGAAACGGGTGCGATCACAACTGGATACCAACTCATTAACGATGCAGGCTGGAACTCGTATGCGCAGAACTTGGCAATTCGTAAGGATCGCCTCGAGGAACTTCGCCCTTGCCTAGAAAAGATTGTTCCTGTATTGCAACAGGCCCAGATTGACTACATCGCTGACCCAGTTCGAGCAAATGCACTGATCATCTCGACAGTGAAGACTTACGACAGCTGGTGGAGTCAGTCAGAGGGCGACGTTGCCAATGGTGCAGCATCACAAAAGGATCTAGGAATCGTCGGAAACGGCGAGACCGCAACATTTGGCGATTTGGAAGAAACACGCGTCAATGAGTTCATTGCCAAGGCAACACCAATCTTGCGCGAGCAAGGACTTGAAATTGCCGACATCACAGCCAGTGACATTACGGACAACGAATTTTTGGATGCTTCAATTACCTATCAGGGATAATCAAATCAGGCGTCTTTGACGCTCCACTTACGCTGGGCCACTGGATCTTTATCGCTCCAAGGGAAATTGATCCACTGGTCGGTGTGCTTCCACACGTAATCACACTTGATGATTGACTGTGACTTCTCGTACAACACGGCAAGTCGAGTGTCGGCTAGTTGACCTTTGCAAAATTCAAGTACATGCTTCAATGTGTGACCGGTGTCTGCCACGTCGTCAACGATCAAAACTTTCGAGTCCTTCAAATCAACAAGGCTTGGAACTGGAGGCAGAATCATCGGCACCGCAAGTCGCTCATTAACGCCGGTATAAAACTCAACGTTCATGGTGTAGGTATTTTTCACTGAGAGCGCGTATCCCAACGCTCCTGCCGCAAGCAGTCCGCCGCGCGCTATCGCAAGAATAATGTCGGGTTCGTAACCACTCTTAGCCACCATCACCGCGAGCTCGCGACTCGCGACTCCGAAGGACTCCCACGTCATTATTTCTCGTTCTTCGCTCAACTCGACCCCTTTACTACAGCTCGTGAAACACTCAATCTAGTTCATCAGTCAGCTACATAAGGGCAGTGGCGACATCCGCTTTCGCAACAATAATTACGCGAAGCCAGAAACTCGGCCGTCATGACCGAAAGCCCAGAAACCGGATCTTGATAACACGGGAGCCTGGTGGCGACGGCCTCAGCGTGGCGTTTCATAATTTGTGCAAAATGCGGGTGTGTCCCCTGTAAACGCCGAGGTATCGGCTTTTCGAGATAGTCATCTCTGAGAATTGGAGGTGTCATAAGGCCTCAAGCATCTCCCAAAACCGAGGCCAACTCTTGCTGACAACTTGTGGCTGGTCGATCATCACGCCGGGCTGTTTGAGTCCAGCAACCCCAAACGCCATTGCCAACCGGTGATCATGATGTGTGTCACAACGACCGGGGTGCAACGTCTGCGGTGTGATTTCAAGTCCGTCAACATGTTCAACGACGTTCGCTCCAATTTTTCGCAATTCGCTCGCAAGATCCCCAATGCGATCACTCTCCTTCTTGCGAATAAAACCAACACCGCGGATCCGTGTTGGCGTTGTCGCAAATAGAGCAACCACAGCAAGTGTCGGAACAAGATCCGAAATTTCAGACATGTCAATATCGATACCCAACAAAGGCGCCCCGGCGTCACGAACTAGTGAAATTCCGTCCTGATCTTCTTGGACACCACATCCCATTTGCCGCAAGACGTCTACAAATCGACCATCTCCCTGGATCATGTTGGACCACAAACCATTTACGCGCACGCGACCGCCCACAACCGCGGCTGCAGCGAGTGGGTACGAAGCCGAACTCGCGTCTGGCTCGACTGTGAATTCACAACCAACATAACCGCCGCCATCAATCACGATATTGCGCTCGTCCACAACGCGTACATTTGCTCCGAACGCTCTCATCACCGAAGCCGACATTGTGATGTACGGGAGCGAAATTACATCTCCAACAAGTTCAATTCTCAAACCATTTTCCAACAAGGGCGCAATAAGCATCAATGCGGTCACAAACTGTGACGAAGTATCTGATGCGATTTTAATCGAATGTGCATAAGACTCACCTCGACAAACCGTCACAGGTAGGCAATATTTTTCGTCTTGCCATGAAAGGTTTGCACCAAGTTCACCCAAAGCAACGTGCAGATCTTTCATTGGTCGACTACGTAATGACTCATTGCCAGTAACGGTCAGTTGTCCGCGACGCAAAGCACCTACAGCAGTCAAGAATCGTGCGGTAGTACCTGCGAGGTTGGCATCGACAGAAACAAGATCTGAGCGATCTACATCAACAGCAGTTTCGATTCGTGCATCAGATTTCTCAAGAGAAATAGTTGCGCCGAGCACTCGCAGACTCTGCAACATCGCTTGCGTGTCGTCTCCATCGGGCAATCCTTTTATGGTTGATGCGCTGCGTGCTAGCGCCGCGCAAATTAGGGCCCTGTTAGCAATCGATTTTGATCCCGGGACACTGACAACGGCATCAAGCATTCCCCTCTTTACGAAGACTGCGTACTCGCTTTGCTGCGTCATGAAATCTGTTGCAATATCGGCCTGAACCCACGAGCAATCAGACCTCCACGAAATACATCCTGACTGGACTGCTCAACCACAAGCACCAATACTCCTCGTTCGCCCTCAACGGAGTGAGCGACTTCGAAGTTTGCAATATTTACGCCAAGTTCTGCAGCCAAGGTGAATATTTCTGCTGCCGCGCCAGATCGGTCAGGAATCGGAACTCGTACCTCGACCACATCCATCAGATCGCGCACACGACTTGGCAAATTGGAACGAGCGATTCGAGACTGCTGCAAACGAGCCATCAGCTCTTTTGAATCGCCTTGCTCAACAATCTGTTTCATTTGGACAAGACCGTCAATCAGCCCGTCTAGAGCAATAACGATCGCATCTCTGTTTTCTCTACATATATCGATCCATATTGCAGGGTGTCCAGATGCGACTCGGGTCATGTCTCTAAAACCGCCTGCGGCCAATCGCAACACGGCAACATGCTCCTCCGACCTCTCACTCGCAAGGCCCATCAATGCTGCTGCTGTGAGGTGTGGAAGGTGGCTCACGATCGCGACAAGTTGGTCATGTCGCTGTGGATCAAGTACGACGATTTCTGAGCCGAGTTCTGTCACCACTCCGGCGACTTGTTCGAAATTGCTATCTGAGATACCCACAGAAGGTGTCAACACCCAAACGGCACCTTCAAACAGCTTGGCGTCTGCACCTGCCAAACCGATGAGCTCGCTTCCAGCCATCGGATGTCCACCGATAAAGCGAGGGTCGTTAATTTGCCCGACGAGATGAGCTTTGACGCCACCAACATCTGTCACCAATCCATTGGTTTCCGTCAAAGCACGCACAACCTGATTTGCAATCGATGAAACCGGAGTCGCAACGAATGTAATTGTGGCATCTCTATCCACGCCAATCTGATGGATGATCCCGAGCGAAAGAGCTTGACGCTCAACATCTTCAACCGAGTCACATCCGGTGACGTGCCAACCCCTGCTCGCCAGCGCAAGACCAAGCGAGCCACCGATCAATCCAAGACCGAAGACATTCGCTCGTTTTTGGGTCACAAGTGTCAATTCTACTCGTGGGCTACTGAGCAACTGATTCAATTAACAGTCTGACCTCAGCATTCGTAAGATGCCTCCATTGACCTGGCAATAGATGCCTATCAACCAGTGGGCCAATACGCACGCGCACCAATCGCGCGACTGGATATCCGACTTCCTCACACATGCGACGTATCTGTCGATTTCTTCCCTCATGAATGACCACTCGAAGAACACCAGGTTGTAATTGGCTGACATCAGCGGGTGCCGTCATTCCGTCATCAAGCTCAATGCCATTTCGCAATCGACTTATTGCTGTGCTGTTCACACCAGCAGATGAACACTCGACATGAACCAAATACTCTTTTTCCAAGCCATAACTCGGGTGCGTAATTCGATTCGTCAGTTCGCCATCATTGGTCAGCAGCAAAAGCCCTTCCGAATCTGCGTCGAGGCGACCAACAGGAAACACTCGTGGCTCTAATGGAACAAGATCGACCACAGTCTCACGACCGTGAGTGTCAATCGCTGTTGAGATCACATCAACAGGCTTATTCAGTAGGTAATACACAACATCTGGTCGCACCCCAACTGGTGCGCCATCAATCTCAATGAGATCAACCTCGACATCCACTCTTCGACCCAAAATTGCTATCTCGCCGTTTACCGTCACTCGCTCTTCGGCAATCATTTCCTCGCAAGCACGTCGACTACCCCATCCATGGCGAGCTAACACCTTTTGTAGTCGTTCGCCTTCGTACAGATGATCGTCGCCTCCCGGCGTTGATGATGAAATAACTACCCCTCAACTTCGTTTCGAGATGCACCCATTGGGTTTGAAGGGACGATTCGCAATCCTTGCTCGAGAGCTTCCACAACCTCGGCAGGCGGCACAAAGTCTGCAATAGGTGGCAGGGATGCAAGCGAGTCAAGTCCGAGACGTTCAAGAAACATTGCTGTGGTGCCAAACAAAATTGCTTGACCTGGGCCGTCATCGCGAGACACTTCAGTGATGTAGCCACGAGCTTGCAACGTGCGCATCACTGCATCTGGATCAACACCGCGAATAGATGCAACTTGTTGACGCGACAGTGGCTGCTTATACGCGATGATCGCCAATGTTTCTAGAGCAGCAGACGAAATTCGAGCTTGTTGGCTGTCGAGCACAAAGCGCTCAACATACGCAGACACATCAGGGTGAGATTGAAATCGATACCCCCCAGCCACTTTGACGAGTTGAAAACCATGACCCGCCTCGGCATACGCCATCGACAAACGCTCACAAAGACCTTCCACTACTGCAAGTGGTTGTTCGAGCAACTGTGCGAGCAATGTTGGATCGACCGGCTCCATTGCAACAAGCAAGATGCCTTCAAGCGCGCGCACAATATCGGCGCTGATCTCTGTTTCTTCATCTGACATAAATACAACCTTTCATTGCAAAATCATCCTTCGTAATCGTCAATATTAAAAACCGCCTCAAAACCGACGTCATTGCCGCCGGTCCACAACACCTGTATGTCACCAAATCTGTCACTCTGTTCAAGATCAACTCGTCCCTGCTTGTACAGCTCAAGAATCGCAAGAAATCGACACACGACAGCAATGCGATCATGGATCGCCTCAGTGAGTTGAGCAAATGTGACACGCCCAAGACTCGGCAGTTCATCGAGCAATTCCATCAACGCTTCGGCAACACTCGCGCGAATAGGAGCCACGTGGTACAGATCAATTGTTGTCGGTGGCTTTGGCTGTACGGCACGCATAAACGCACGCTGCAATCTGACCGGAGTTACGCCTTCCAGCAAATCGGGCATCAACTCTGCGAAGCGTTCATCGGGGCCGGCCATCCGAGCAAAGCTCAAACCTGCCTTTTCGACCAGCTCACTGAAAACTCCAGCAACATCTTTAAAGGTCTTGCAGTCCAACAAGCGAGCAAGCAACAAGTCGCGCTCTTCCCACAGTGCGAGTTCCTCATCAAGGTCCATATCGGCCTTGCCAGGGAGCAATCTTCGGGTCTTCAACTCAACAAGGGTCGCTGCGATCAGCAAAAACTCAGTAGCAATTTCAATGTCAAAGGTTTGCATGCGTTGAACTTCCACGAGATACGCCTCAACGATGCGTAATAGCGATACCTCATGAATATCAACTTCTTCTTGCAAAATGAGATGCAAGAGCAAATCAAATGGGCCATCAAAGACCGGGGTGTTCACCTCGTATGCCATCGCGCCCAAGGCTATATCAAACAGACCTTTACTCGTTTGTTTGCACTAGCGTAATGACGTGGCCAGAGTCCTTTCCTGCATCCAACCGACCGGAGAAGTCCATCTTGGCAACTACTTAGGTGCACTTCGAAACTGGGTGTCAGGACAGCACACAAAC
This sequence comes from Actinomycetota bacterium, assembly GCA_009698745.1. Taxonomy (GTDB): domain Bacteria; phylum Actinomycetota; class Acidimicrobiia; order Acidimicrobiales; family Ilumatobacteraceae; genus UBA3006. The sequence continues at coordinate 14,236 of WLPO01000018.1, read as the reverse complement.
GACGTTTTTCACGGGATCGTCGACCTCCACGCTCTAACAATCACCGACACTCCAGGAGTGCTGGGCAAACAAACTCTTCAACTAGCAGCAATATTGTTTGCGGTTGGGCTCGATCCTCAAGTCGCAACAGTTTTTGTCCAAAGCCACATTCCAGAACACAGCCAATTGGGTTGGATCATGGAATGCACTGTCAGTTTCGGCGAACTCAGTCGCATGACTCAATTTAAGGACAAATCGGCAAAGCGAGAGGCTGACTTTGTCTCCGCTGGACTCTTCACCTACCCCGCCCTACAAGCAGCAGACATTCTGCTCTACGACGCGGCCGAAGTACCAGTTGGCGACGACCAACGGCAGCACATCGAGATCACTCGCGATATCGCGTTGCGCTTCAACCATCGATTCGGTGACACATTTGTTGTTCCAAAAGCCGTGACTCCACCGACCGGCGCTCGAGTTATGGATTTACAGGAACCAACCAACAAAATGAGCAAGTCAGGTGATGGTGAAGCGGGAATTATCTATCTACTCGACGACCCTGCTGCGATCGTCAAAAAGTTCAAGCGTGCCGTTACCGACAGCGACAATGAAGTCGCGTTTGATCGCGAACGTAAACCAGGTGTGAGTAACTTGCTCGAAATACTTGCAGCAGCCACAAACGAGTCACCTGCTTCACTAGCAACGACGTACACACAATACGGAAAGCTCAAACAAGACACCGGTGAAGCTGTTGCTGAAATGCTTCGTCCAATCCAGTCTCGTTATCACGAACTCATGGCCGACCCGGCCGAACTCAGCAACTTGCTTGCACTTGGTAAAGAGCGCGCATCAAAAGTTGCACAAGCAACACTTGCTCGGGCGCACAGCGCAATTGGTTTATATCCAAGCAAGTAACAGCTAACGCCGCATATATTTGCTAAATATCGTCAGCTCGATTGAGCGCATCTCTTAGTTCGCCGACACACGAGCCTTCGACCATTGAGACAGTAAGTTCGGAACTACCGATGGACTGGAGCATCGCAGCACCAATTGCTTCATGATCGTGATACTGGCGAAAGCGAATCGTGCGCGGGCCCACCAATGTTGCAACAACCCGAGCCAACGTGCCGAGATGTGCTGCCGTCTTGCCCACATCATGCAACAACGCTCCAGCAATCTCTGCTGGGCTCGATGTCGGTCGATACTTTATAAACCGCCGACCAACCAAGACGCTGTGCTGACGATCCTGCACCACCATCTTGCTCCACAGATCAAACTCACTAGTCGTGAGCACCGACTGCACCCACTGTCGCTCTACCTCTTGCACTTGGGACGGCACGAGTGACAGCACGAAGCGTTTAGCAAGGTGTGTAATTTTGCTCATTGATGGGTCTTCACCCGTGCACGCGGATGCGACTCGCGATACATCTCGAACAGCACCTCGTTATCGACCATTGTGTACACCTGCGTCGTGCTCACCGATGCATGCCCTAGAAGTTCTTGCACGATTCGCAAATCGGCCCCGTGGACCAACATGTGAGTGGCGCAGGAGTGCCGAAGCACGTGCGGAGACAGCTCGCTTTTGATACCAGCCAACAACGCATACTTCCGCACAATTCCCCACGCTGCTTGTCGCGACAAACGTGTGCCGCGTACTCCAAGAAATACTGCGTCAGCATGATCGCGTTTTGCCCACTGTTGCGGACACAACATGGTTCTTCCGCCTGCTCCCAACCAAGACTCGAGAGCTTCCTTCGCGTGACGGCCAAACGGCACGATCCTCTCTTTCGAACCCTTACCGAATACTCGAGCGACGTTGCTCTCCATGTCTATGTCACTCATAGAAAGTCCACAAGCTTCGGATACACGGGCTCCGGTTGCATACAGAAATTCGAGCAATGCCCTATCACGCATCGCCAAGGAATCGACGCCTGTTACTGCATTCAAAAGCAATTCAACTTCTTCCTCACTCAACGCTTTTGGTATGCCAGATGGAACTTTGACGCCGTCTATAAATGAAGTGGGATTATCAGCACGCAAACCCTCATCAAGCATGAAGCGATGGAACATGCGGATAGCGGCGAACTGCCGAGCAATACTTTTTGGTGCACGCTCATTCGCTCGCAACTGCCCCACGTACTTCTCTATTACTGCTGGCTTGACCACCCGCGAACTTGACTTAACTAGGACGAGATACGACTCATACTGAGCGATATCTCTTCCGTATGCCTCAATCGTTCGATCCGACCGACCTTGTTCTACACGCATCCAAGTCAAGAATCGTTCGCGATCGGTCAAACTCGTCATTTACTGGATCTACTTTCGGCTCGAAGCATTTGATCTGTGCGCAGCAGACCAACCACAGCCATCGCGTTATCGATTTCACCTGTCTCGATCATTCGCAAAGCATCATCGAGCAAAAGAATCTCTACCGTCATGTCGTCTTCCTCAGGGCCGTGCCGATCCATGGCTACTTCTGTCAATCCCACAGCGAGAAATAGTTGCACGGCAGCATTTGTAATTCCGGGAGCCTGCAAAATCTGACCAAGAGGTCGCACATCCGAAGAAGTAAATCCAGTCTCTTCTTGCAACTCACGCAACGCGGTGGATTGTGGATCTTCACCTTCCACATCCCTCATTCCTGCGGGAATTTCAAGGCTGTAGGCACCGAGTGCTGGCCGATACTGCCGCACCATCACTACCTCATAGCGCCCATGTGCATTGAGACGAACTGGCACTATGCCAGTTGCACCTGGTGACTCAACGTATGTGCGAACAAACTCTTCGCCTTGCGGAGATCGAAAGCGACTCTGTACCAGCTTCCAGAGCACCCACTCGTGAAGAACTGTTCGTGAAATGCGCTCGAATTGCGCCATCAGAAATATTTTCCGATGTGTCTACGACTTCGCGTCTGCAGAAGCCGCGCGATCAGCCGATCGCGAAGTACTTTCGGTAAGAGCACGACGAGCAAGCGCTGCACCAATCAATTCTCGGAACAACGGATGCGGCCTATCGGGACGACTCTTAAACTCGGGGTGGGCTTGAGTTGCGACCCAGAATGGGTGATCCTGCAGTTCAATAAACTCGACCAAACGCTTGTCTGGAGATGTTCCACTGCAGATAAATCCTGCTTCTTCGAATCGACTTCGATATGTGGAATTAAATTCGTAGCGGTGACGATGCCGTTCACTCACAACGGGCTCGGCATAAGCATTGCCAACCTTTGTTCCTGGTGTGAGCACTGCGTAATACGCACCGAGACGCATTGTTCCACCCTTGTCGGTGACATCACGTTGATCGTTCATAATGTCGATAACAGGATGCTGGGTAGACAAATCAAACTCTGTTGAGTTGGCATCTTCCATTCCCAATACGTGTCGCGCAAACTCCACCGTCATGACCTGCATCCCCAGACACAACCCAAGACATGGGACCAAGTTCATTCTGGCAAATTCGGCAGCTCTGATCTTGCCCTCAATGCCACGTGGACCGAATCCACCTGGAATAACAATGCCGTCCAGAGTCGTCATCCGATCATCGGCAAGTAGACCCTCAACATCTTCAGCCTGGATCCACACGATCTCCACTTTTGCTCCGTGATGAAACCCGGCATGCTTCAAACTCTCAACAACTGAAAGATATGCGTCTTGTAACTGCACATATTTTCCAATCAGGCCGATCCTCACTGGAGCAGTTGACGCTTCAACTCTTGCAACCAGTTGCCTCCAAGGAGTCAGATCAAGTGGCGCATCAATTTTCAAGACTTCACAAATCTGAGTATCAAGACCTTCGTCGTGCAAAATCAAAGGCAGTTCATAAATATTCTTGACATCTGCAGCATTGATGACATTTTTCTGATCGACGTCGCATTGCCCTGAAATCTTGCGCTTCAATTGATCGCCAATTGGTTCTTCGCTGCGACAGACGATCAAGTCTGGCTGAATACCGCGCGATCGCAACTCAGTGACGCTGTGTTGTGTTGGCTTCGTCTTTTGCTCACCGCTCGGACCGATAAAAGGCACCAACGTCACGTGCACGTAACAGATGTTGTCGCGACCAACTTCATTTTTGAACTGGCGAATCGCCTCAAGGAACGGCAGAATTTCAATGTCGCCTACGGTTCCGCCAACTTCGGTGATCACTACGTCAACATCATCTGTTGCAAGGCGTTGAATACGGCGCTTAATCTCATCGGTCACGTGCGGAATGACCTGCACAGTGCGTCCGAGATAATCCCCTCTACGTTCTGCTGCCAAAACCGCCTGGTAAATGCTCCCTGTCGTCGCATTGGACGAACGTGAAAGATTTTCATCGATGAAGCGCTCGTAGTGACCAAGATCAAGATCGGTCTCACCGCCATCATCGGTAACAAAAACTTCTCCATGCTCAAACGGATTCATGGTTCCTGGATCGACGTTGATGTACGGATCCAACTTTTGCATTGTGACACGAAGGCCACGCATCTTCAACAGGCGACCAAGCGAAGAAGCGGTCAGACCTTTGCCAAGCGAACTTGCAACACCACCTGTTACAAACACATGCTTTGGCACTACTTGCTCCCGTCTCTGTGCGGAGCGTTCCCGACTGGGACCAAATACTCCACGACGGAAGATAAGCATACCCTCAAGAGGGCTAGCGGCGTGAACGCCCCGAACCACTCGTTCGGATATTTGAAGCTTTCAGGAGTTCGGAGGCGTAATTCAGGGCAGCCTCCTCGGCCATTCCACCAGACAGCATTCGCGCGATCTCTTGGACACGATCCTGTGCACCCAATTCGATTGCTTCGGCAAAAGTCTGCTTGGACTTCACTGATTTGGAAACTTTGATCTGCCTTTGGGCAGCAGCGGCGACTTGGGCAAGATGCGTGACCACCAAAACCTGATGTCGTTGACCCAACTGCGCCAATGCACCTGCAACCGCGACAGCAGCTTCCCCGCCAATGCCGGCATCAACTTCGTCAAACACCAGTGTGGCTGGACCCTCCGTAAGGACTAAACGGAGTGCCAACATTGTGCGAGCCAACTCACCACCAGACGCAACTTTGGTGAGTGGCAGTGGAGGTGAACCAGGGTTTGCCGCAAGCAAAAACGTGACATCGTCACCAGCGTCATTACCAACCGAAACCTCAACAACCGCGTGGGCCATCGCCAGAGTTCGTAAATGCTGTTGCACGGCCTTTGCCAATTTTGGTGCAGCCGCCCTACGTGCCTCGCCCACTACCTTTTCCGCAGCCCGTAGCTGTTGCACTGCAGAAGCACGATCTGAATCCAAAGTCGCAGCACGAGCCTCAAAACTCTCGAGTTCATCAAGTCGTAGTGCACTTTCAGATCCGTACGCGATGACTTCACTCAGAGACTCTCCATACTTTCGGCGCAGGTCAACGAGCAAGTGTCGGCGTTGGCGAACCTCATCCAACTTGGCCGGATCTTCCTCGATGGTCTCGGCTGTATCTCGCATTTCTCGCGCGACATCATCTATCTCTGCCTGCACATTCTTCAGTCGTTCAACGAGCCCTACAAAAGTTTCACGGTGACTTATTGCAGCAATTGATTGACCCACAACATCGCTCGCACCATCGTCGTCTTGCAATGCAGCGGCCGCCGCATACAGAGCCTCACGATGGGCAACTGCATCAGCCAACAAATCCTCAGAACGAGAGAGATCTTCATCTTCGGTTGGACTCTGCAGATTGGCGTCGGAAATCTCTTTGACCTGAAAACGCAACAGATCAATTTCGCGAGCACGTGCGCGTTCGTCGCCACCAAGCGTTGCAAGTAGAGCTTCAATTTCTGTGAGACGTGCGCGAGCATTGCGTAATGGTTCGAGATCCACGCCGCAAAAGTGATCCAGCGCCAGCCTTTGAGCCGAAGCTCCGAGCAAACTTTGGTGCGCGTGCTGCCCATGCAAATCAACGAGCTCAGCTCCATACTCTGCAAGTTGCGCAACGGTTGCGAGTCTCCCGTTTACATAGGCCCGCGAGCGCCCAGTGACAGGTACAACGCGACACAGAATCACTTCACTGTCATCGGTGACAAATCGACCTTCTACTCGAGCTTCCTCGCATCCCGTGCGAACAACAGCTGCATCTGCTCGACCACCTACGAGCAGGTCGATTGCCTCAACCAACATCGTCTTACCCGCTCCGGTCTCACCGGTTAATGCAACGAGTCCCTCACCTATTGATAGATCTAGCTTTTCGATCACTCCTAGATTTTCGATATGCAATTCACTGAGCATCAATCATCCCCGAGACCAAATTTGGTGCGCACGATTTGATGAAACTTGGGTGTTTTGAAACGCAAGAACTCTGCCGTACACGTATCGGGCGCGAAGCTAACGACATCACCTTGTGTCAAACTCATCACTTTGCGTCCGTCGAGCGCCATGTCGACTGGTCGTGTACCGACAACTTCAATCAGCAATGACTCTTGTGGATCCAGCACCAGAGCTCGATCGAACAACATATGCGGAGAAACCGGTGTCACGAGAAGCGCACGATGGCGCGGCGACACAACAGGTCCTCGAGCCGACATCGAATACGCAGTGCTACCAGTTGGCGTCGAGACGATTAAACCATCTGCAGAGTACGTCGCAAAGAGTTCGGAGTTAATCACCACATCTAGCCACACCGTGTGTCCGGACTGTTGTTTTTCAAGTACAGCTTCGTTCAGCGCTCTCCACGACAAATCGGCGCTTCCATCTGCTCGTTTCAGCAGCACTGTGAGCATCATGCGCTTATCAATAATGAAGTCTTTGTCTTGCCGACCCTCAACCCAGCGGTGCAAGGACGCAATGCACTCGGATGGTTCGATTTCGGTGAGGTAACCAAGCGTTCCCACGTTGACACCAAGAATTGGGACCGGAGCACCGTCCAACAAATGGACAGCACGAAGTACTGTCCCGTCGCCACCCAATGACAACACGATGTCGGCGTCCATGGCCGCACGGTCACTTGCAAGATGCTCGAATCCCCTGGCATGTGCGTCGACTGGCAACATCCAAAGATGATGACCAAATTTTGTGCACCAGGCCTCTAAATCGGTCAACAATTGAGCGATCTCGCCCCGTGTGTGGTGGGCCACCACAAAAATGGAACTCATCCGCTCACTTCCATGCCTGCCAACCTACTCAACCCGACTCACAGAGTGCGCACCACTTACGGATTCCCCACGGAGATGCAGTAAGAATTCCGTATTTCCATCAGCGCCCCGCAGCGGAGACTCAATCAGACCTGACTTCACCATGCCCAGCGATTCAAAGGCTTGGACTACCTGGTCGATCGTTCGCTGATGAATTTCTGCATCCCGAATCACGCCAGCTCCCTTGTTGACTTCGAACTTTTCGGCCTCAAATTGAGGCTTCACCAGCAAGATCATGTCTCCATGTGGACGCAACACTTCGCAAAGTGCAGTGGCAACTTGGCGCAACGAAATAAAGGACAGATCTGCAACAATCACATCAAAGTCGCCAACTTGCTCAATGGTCACAGACCGTACGTTTGTTGAATCAAGGATTTTGACTCGCTCATCTCGAACCAAACGATCATGCAACTGCGACTTACCAACATCCAGCGCAGTCACTTCTCCCGCTCCGCGTTGCAATACACAATCGGTAAATCCACCAGTTGAGGCCCCGGCGTCCAACACGCGCTTGCCAACTAAGTCGACACCAAATACGAGCAACGCCGCTTCGAGCTTTTCTCCGCCGCGAGACACAAATTGTGCTGGTGTCGACAACAACACCGCGTCGGAATTAGCAATCATTCGATTATCGGTTAATGCAACCGAACCATTCACCAAGATCAACCCCTGATCAATCAATACCTTCGCATGTTCCGTGTCCGTTGCAATCCCTTGCTTGACCAACCAGGCATCTAATCGCAATCGAGCTTTCGACATTTGTTTAGGAACCAGCAATCATTTTTGCGAAAGTAGCGAGATCGGCGAACACATGTGAATCCTCATGCAAAGCATCACCTCTATCGCCTTCTGAAGAAATACCAGTCAGCACTTGAGCAAACTTACATCCGACAGTTTGTGCAAACAATCCATCCGTTGAAGGTCTGTCACCAACCATCCACGCGTTGGAAAGGTCATTGGTGCCCAAAACCTGGCGCACAAGATCAGCCATTGGTTTGTGGGGCTTACCTGCGATGATTGGCTGAACTCCGGATGCCACAGATACTGCGGCCACAATAGATCCACCTCCGGGAATTAATCCGTGAGGGGTCGGATATGTTGCATCGTCATTGGTTGCAATGAGTAGCGCACCATTGCGCACGGCAGCAGAGAGCATCGTCAAACCGCGATAATCGAACGTTGCGTGATATCCAACCATCACCACATCTATCGATTGATTCGAATCGCTTCCCATTGCATTCGCTGTCGAATCACGATGATGTTCGTCAGAACGACCAGCGAGAATTGCTCCAGCATTGCGAACCGCTTCAACCGCACCAGGACCTGCGCCAACCAGCACACGTTCTCCCTTGTGCAACAACGCACCAGCCGCCTGAGACGAAGTGACTACATCGCCATGAGCCTGGATGCCGATCTTTGCAAGTGCATTTTCTTGATCGGCAACAAGAGAAAAAGAATTATTCGTGACGAATAACACGCGATGACCAGCTGTGCGAAGCGACTCAATTGCATTGACTGATCCCGCAATCGGTTGATGCATCAACCAAATGACACCATCCAAATCGCACAAAATCGGGGCTACAGATGGCACAATGTAATTGTGCCTCGTTTTCTTCCATTTCGCGCGCTTCGATACGCGCCGTCTACAGACCTCGGCAAGTCTTGTGCACCTCCATACGACGTATTGAACGACAGCGACCGTGCAAAATTGGTCGCTCAACATGCTCACAACATCGTCAATGTCGATTTGCCTATCGCTACGCCGACGCAGCCAGACGCATACCTGGCAGCAGCACAAACACTCCAAAATTGGATTCAGACCGGTGTGCTTGTGCGCGACGAATCGCCGTCTTTCACCCTGTATCGCATGCAATTTCGTGACACCATCGGAAATCAACGAAACATTGTTGGAGTCTTGGGTGGCTTAGAAGTTGTAGATGAAGGTGCAGGAGGTGTTCTGCCCCACGAACGCACGACGCCAAAGGCAAAAACTGATCGACTTGATCTCACCAAGGCAACCGATGCAAATCTTTCGCCTGTTTGGGGGCTAAGTCTCGCTCCGGGCCTGAGCGAACTACTCAAAACTCCCGCAGAAGTTGTTGGCTCATACATCGATGATCAGGGTGTCACGCACACCGTCGAACGAGTGAGTGACCCATCCCGCATAGCGTCAATTGCCGAATGCATTGCACAGCATCCGGTGATCATTGCTGATGGGCATCATCGCTACGCAATCAGCCGCACCTACAGGGACGAAACGCGCCTTCGTACAAACTCAACTTCTACCGATGCCGAACAGACACTCACGTTCGTTAATGAATTAATCGATGAACAGCTCAGCGTTGCCGCAATTCATCGTCTGTATACCGATGTATCACCAACGGCATTGCTTGAAAAACTTACAGAATCATTCATCATCAGCGATGCTCCGCAAATTGGATCAAGCACACTTTCAACGATGGACAAAGATGGCTGCCTGTGCTTCATCGATGGCGATCTGCAAACGAAGTGGCTGACACCTCGAGACGATGCATTCGATGGAATTCGGTCGCTCGACAGCGCTCGCCTAGAGCATGCACTGCGAGATCTTGCTCATACGGTTTCTTTTCAACACGGTGTGACCGAAGTGGTCGATGTACTTTCACAACATCAGGCAGATGCTGCAATTCTGATTCGACCTGTGAGCGTTGCCGAAATCAAGCGCACTGCAACCGAAGGCATTTTGATGCCACCAAAGTCAACGTTTTTCACGCCGAAACTGCGTACTGGTTTTGTAATCCGCGAGCTCAATACTCGCGATTAATTGCTGTTAGCGAGATCCGAGAGTCTCAAGTCGATCACGAACATCGGTGAAGTCTGCATCGTTCTTGGCAATGCGCTGGAAAATTGTGCGCGCCTGCACCACATCGCCTGATCGGTCATACAAGTCGGCAAGCACGTACCACTCGCGTAAATGATGCTCGCGAACTTTGGCTGGATCTTGCTTTGACTGCTGCATCAGACGTACTGCTGCCTGGATATCACCTTGGTCGGCAAGAGCACTCGCTGCAACGATGCGACCTTCAGCAACAATCGTTGGATCCGGTGAAGCATCTTTCAGTTCTTTCCACAACTCATCGACTTTGTCGTAGCGCATCAACGCGCGATAACAGTCGGCGAGCACTGGATGGTTCAGTGTTGAACCAGATGTGAGTGCGCGTGCCTGTTCGAGATGATCTGCAGCATCGCGCCACTGACCCATGCGATACATCGACAATCCAGCAATTTCGTGAATCAGTTCGACTCCTGGACAATCACGAGAGATTGGAATGATGATTTTCTTGGCATCTTGATAACGGCCGCGCTCAAACGCATCAAGCGCTAACGCAAGCTTCTCAATCAAACGCTTTGATGCTCGCTCTCCCACGACTGCAATGATGCTTCCAGCAACTGTTGCCTCAACATGAGCCATTGCTGCTGCAGATGCACGACGCTCATCACGCTCTAAGCGAATTGGTGCTGATTCTTCTTCGCGACGAGGACCACGACCACGTGCGGGACGAGTCGAACCTTCGTCTTTCCAAACTTCATTTGACTGTGTGTTGCGCGGCAACGCATCACGATCGTTCTTACGACCACCAGTGCGATAACGAACTTCATCAGCTTTACGCTGCGCTGCAGTTTGCGGAACTACTGGGCGATCATCATCACGGAACGAACGACCGCTATCTGGACGACCGCGACCTGCTGGAGGACGACCACGACCCGCTGAATCACCACGACCATACGACGGACGATCACCGCGCTCACCGCGATCTGCTGACGGACGGCCACTACTCGGACGACCGCGACCTGCTGGAGGACGACCCGCTGAATCACCACGACCATACGACGGACGATCACCACGATCTGCTGACGGACGACCACTACTTGGACGACCGCGGCCTGCTGGAGGACGACCCGCTGAATCACCACGACCATACGACGGACGATCACCGCGCTCACCGCGATCTGCTGACGGACGGCCACTACTTGGACGACCGCGGCCTGCTGGAGGACGACCCGCTGAATCACCACGACCATACGACGGGCGGTCACCACGATCTGCTGACGGACGACCGCGACTTGGGCCATCACTTTGTCCATATGCCGGACGACCTGCTGGGCGGCTCCCTGGACGGGCTTGGCGTTCGCCACGATCCGCTGATGGACGACCGCTACTTGGTCGACCGCGACTATCCGAAGGACGACCACGGCCTGCAGCTGGTCTGTCTGAACGACCGCCTGCGCCACCAGCACCGCCGGGACGGGCTGGACGCGATGGTCTGCCGGATTCTTCTTCCCGTCGCGGACGACGTGGACCGCGATTTTCTGGGGTTGGCACTTGATGAAGTCTACTTGCAATCAGCACGTAAACATCGCACATACGCAATATGCGAGTGACCAATTATTGATTGATTCGAAAAATTAGCCCTGGAAATCAATCAAGTGATAGGCAGTTTTGCCCTTACGTAGCAACAACCACCTCGAATGCAAGAGTGGAATCTTGTCGAGCTTGGTGTGCTCATCGATCTGATCTCCATTGGCCCGAACGCTTCGCTGAGTAAGCAATCTCCGTGCTTCTGTATTTGATGTTGCGAGACCCGTCAACACCAAAACGCTTACCGCATCGCCCAAAGCCGCCTTACCCATCGCGCTCCCCGACACTTCAGAGGCAATCAGATGCAGGGCTGCAGGGCTTGCCGAAATTGGATTCGCCCCGAACAACACATCGGCTGCCTGCTCGGCCGCAACCGCCGATTCTTCACCATGCAGCAACTCGGTCAACTCACGTGCGAGCGTTCGCTGCGCAACACGCGACTCTGGTCGTGCACGCTGCTCAGTCAGAATCTCGTTGATCTCATCCATTGAACGCAATGAAAATTGCGGCAACATTTTTTCGATGTCAATATCGCTGAGTTGCATCCAAAATTGACGGAACTGGTAAGGAGAAGTTCGACGTGCATCAAGCCATACGGCGCCGTCAGCTGTCTTGCCAAACTTTGTTCCATCAGATTTCGTGACAAGTGGCCACGTCAGACCGAATGCACTTCTTCCCAAAGTCTTTCGAATCAGATCGATACCTGCAGTGATATTGCCCCACTGATCAGATCCACCCATTTGCATCTCGCAACTGTGATGCTCACACAAATGACGGAAGTCGTTTGCTTGCAACAACATGTAACTGAATTCCGTAAAGGACAGTCCATTACCTTCCGCAAGACGAGACTTAACCGAATCCTTTGCCAGCATTTGATTCACTGTGATGTGTTTGCCAACATTGCGCAAAAAATCAAGGGCAGAAACCTTTGCAGTCCATTCTGCGTTGTCAACCAAGATCGCCTGAGTATGCCCAGGAGAAAAATCCAATATTCGCTCGAGCTGCCGCTTGATCGATTGCACGTTGTGATTCAACGTCTCCGCATCTAGCAGATTTCGTTCATCACTTTTTCCCGAAGGATCGCCAACCATGCCTGTCGCACCACCCGCCAGCACCACCGGCCGATGCCCCAAAAGCTGCAGGCGACGAAGCGAAATTTGTCCCAAGAGGTTTCCTACGTGCAACGAATCGGCAGTTGGGTCAAAACCTACATACGCAGAAATCTGTGACGTCGTACTGCGGGCGGTCAGTTCCGCCCTATCAGTCGAGTCGTGAATCAACCCTCGTGACGCAAATTCGGCAACGATGTCGCCATGCATCGGAACACCATTCGAGGCCATGCGCCAATATTAGGTGGTTAGTTGATGTTGATGCGAGCTATTAACGATGCAATTTGGTTTGAGAATCTTGCTCGTTGCTCACTTGACGCTGCAGGACCACTTGCACCTGGCGATGTGCGATGACCTACGCCAAGACCTTTACCTATTAACGATGCTGCGTCTTTGCCAAATTTCGGATCTTTGCGTACAAGATCGCTCAACGACTCATTGCTGCTGATCGACTGCTGCACGAGGCTTCCAACCATTGCATGAGCTTGGCGAAACGGAGTTCCTTGTTGTACTAACCATTCCGCAAGATCCGTAGCAAACAGCATCTCTGCATCGGCGGCATTGCCCATTGCCGATTGATGAAAAGTTGCTGTCGCAATCATCCCTGCCACTGCTGTTACACCCAATGAAACCTGATCGTAGGAATCAAACAGGGGTTCCTTGTCCTCTTGCAGATCGCGGTTATATGCAAGTGGTAGCCCCTTCAATGTGGCAAGAAGTCCCGTCAAATTGCCGATCAAGCGACCGGTCTTACCGCGAGCAAGCTCAGCAATGTCGGCGTTCTTCTTTTGCGGCAACATCGACGAGCCAGTTGCATAACTATCGTCGAGCGATGCAAAACCAAACTCTGTCGTAGTCCACAACACAAACTCTTCACCAATCCGCGAGAGGTGTGTTCCAACCAACGCCATATCAAAAAGTGCCTCTGCAACAAAATCTCGATCGGACACTGCGTCAAGTGAGTTTGCAAAATGGCTCGCAAATCCCATTTCTTTTGCTGTGAATTTTGGATCAAGCGGCAATGATGAACCAGCAAGCGCCCCCGCACCCAATGGAGAAACATCAAGTCGTTCGATAGTTTGCAAGAGCCTGTCAATATCGCGAGTAAATGCCCATGCATGAGCAAGCAAATGGTGCGCAAGCAACACTGGCTGAGCGCGCTGCAAATGTGTGTAACCAGGCAAATACACGCCGTCGCTACCCCACCCAGCAGCATCGGCACGAGTTGCCAATACATCGCAAAGTTCAAGTAGTTGTTTTGCGAGCACACCGAGTTCACGCTTAGTCCACAGTCGCACAGCAGTGACACACTGATCATTACGACTGCGACCCGTGTGCACCTTGCCGCCAACCTCGCCAGCAATCTCGGTGACGCGACGCTCTATCGCTGTGTGAATATCTTCATCCGACGCAACAAATACAAACGAATTGTCGCCCATTTCGTTTGCTACAACATTCAGCGCTTCCTGGATCGCATCTGACTCCTGTTTGGAGAGCAGTTTCACATGTTCGAGACCCTTGACATGTGCAATAGAACCTGCAATGTCGTCCTTCCACAATCTCTTATCAAAAGAAAGACTTTGGGTAAACGCCATGAGTTCAGATGCAGGAGC
>WLPO01000017.1 GCA_009698745.1 Actinomycetota bacterium | reverse complement strand
GCCCTTGCAATACCAACTCGCTGGCGTTGCCCACCCGAAAACTCGTGTGGGAAGCGCTTTGCGTGATCGGCTGCGAGTCCCACCAATTCGAGCAAACTTGCAACCTTCTCTGCGTGGTCTCCCGCTACCCCTTGAACAACAAGTGGCTCAGCGATTGATGCCCCAACAGTCATCTTTGGGTCAAGCGAAGCAAATGGATCCTGGAACACGATTTGCATCTTGCGCCGAACTGATCGCATCTCTTCAAAACTCAAACCGTCAAGAGTCTTGCCATCAAAAGTGATTGTGCCAGAAGTGATGTCAAGCAATTGCAGCACACATCGACCTACAGTTGTCTTGCCCGATCCAGACTCTCCAACGATCCCCAACGTTTGGCCTTGATCAACCGAGAATGAAACATCCGAAACGGCTTGCACAATTCTCTTGGTTTTGCGAATACCGCTATTCGCTCGCAGTTCAAAATTTTTGACGAGGTTTTCAACTTTGAGCAGAGGTTGATTCATGATTTTGCTCCGTTAACAACTATTTGCTCTGCACGCAAGCAGGCTGTCTCAAGGTCGCCGAACGAGCGCAACGCTGGTAGTGAGGTCACACAATCATCGTTGGCAAACGAACATCTAGGTGCGAAACCGCATCCCGGTGGAGGCATCAACATATTTGGCGGGAATCCAGTAATCGGCGTGAGGCGATCAACACCTTCATGCGGAAGAGACGCCAACAATCCTCGTGTGTATGGATGACTCGGGTGATCGAACAACGAATCAACACCACCCTTTTCAACATTACGTCCTGCGTACATCACGTTGACTCGATCTGCAACACGTGCAATTACCCCGAGGTCGTGAGTGATCAGCACAACCGCAGTGCCAAATGTCTTTTGCACACGCTCGATAACTTCAAGAATCTGCGCCTGAACTGTCACGTCTAAAGCGGTGGTCGGTTCGTCCGCTATCAAAACCTTCGGGTTGTTGGCAATTGCTATTGCAATCACCACACGCTGACGCATACCTCCGGAGAACTCGTGAGGATACTGATGTGCACGCTCTGCTGGTTGCGGGATCCCGACGATGTCCAGTAGTTCAACTGCTCGTATTAATGCATCCTTTTCGTGCAAGGCAGGCTGATGAGCCTTCAACATCTCAACAATTTGATCCCCAACGCGGTGAACAGGATTCAGGGCCGACAATGGATCTTGAAAAATCATTGACATCAACCCGCCACGCATGTTGCGAAGTACTTTGTTTGAGGCACCGATCATTTCTTGGCCATTGAGCATGACCGAACCAGTGACCTTTGCGCGATGAGGCAACAGACCCATTGCTGCAAGAAATGTGACGGACTTACCAGACCCGCTCTCGCCCACTACTCCCATCATCTCGCCAGCATGTACGTCGAGATCAACCCCGCGTACCGCTTCAAGAGGGCCCAGTGGCGTATCAAATGTAACGCGCAAGTCACGAATAGAAAGAACCAATTCGCTCATCATTCCCCCCTGTCCAGACGAGGATCAGTGGCGTCACGCAACGCATCACCAATGAAGTTGATTGCTAGCGAGATCAACACCAACGCGAAGCATGGAAAAACAGCTATCCACCAATAACCAGATTGTACGGCACCCTTCGCTGCACCAACCAGAATTCCCAACGATGTGGCACCGTCGCCAGCCTGAGGACCATAACCAAAGAAAGCCAGCGTTGACTCAGCCGTTATTGCACCAACAACCGCAAATGACAACGAGACCATGATCGGACCAATAGAGTTCGGCAATAAGTGCGCCCGCACTATGTAGCGACGAGTCGCGCCTACGGCTCTGGCTGCCTCGATGAATTCACGCTCTTTAAGCGACAATATCTGACCTCTGACGATTCGGGCCACGCCCATCCAACCGAATATCGACAACAAGAAAACTACAAATCTTGCCGAGGACTTATCGCCAATAATGGCTGTTAGCCAACCGATGTTTCCAATCGTGTTACGTATGACGAGCAACGCGACCAAAAACGGAAACGCAAGAAACAAGTCGGTAACTCGCATCACGATGTCGTCAAACCGTCCGCCACGGAAACCCGCGACTGCTCCGACAACGCAACCAACAACTGTTGATATCAATGCGGTGAATAATCCAATTACAAGCGACACCCTGATTCCGTAAATCAAACGGCTGTACATATCCCGACCAATTTCATCGGTACCGAACCATGCCAATTTTGATGGCGGTAAAAAAGTATTAGGCGGTTTTCGAACTTGTTCATTAACGCCGTATCGGGTTGTGATCGGTGACAAAATCACGGCGAGCACCATAATTCCAAGCAATACACAACTACCAACCGCCGCCTTGTGTGAAAGAAAACGACGCATGGCCATGCGTTTTGGTGAAATCGTCACAAACTCAGTCAAGACGAATCCTCGGATCTAGAAATGCATAGGACACATCAGCTACGAGATTAAATAGCAATGTAGATGCGACAACGAGCACCATCCACGGCATCAAAAGTGGAAAGTCACCTGTGGCGAAGGCAGAAAGAAAATACACACCCATACCAGGATAAGAAAATATGTTCTCCGAAATAATAAGACCACCAATAATCGAACCAATATCCAGAGCGGCAATAGTGACGACTGGTATCAACGCATTGCGCACGCCGTGCTTAAACAGGATCTGACGCTCGCTGATTCCCTTGGAACGAGCGGTGCGCATGTAATCTGAATTCAAAACATCAAGTAGCGAGGACCGCATGTAGCGGCTGTATACAGCAACTACCTGAATAGCAACCACGATGGTTGGCAATGCCATGTGTTTAAGCATGAGCAACAAATCAAAACCGGTATGACCTGGCGGATACACACCCGAAGTTGGAAACAACGTGTGACCAAACCATCTTGACCAATACACCGCAAACAGTAATTGAAACAGAACAGCCGAAATGTACGGTGGTATGGAGATTCCCAAAAAAGCAACCGTATTGACTGCGACATCGCGTCGGCTGCCGGGCTTCAAAGCCGCGAACATTCCCACTAGCAACCCGATCACCACTCCCACAAATGTTGCAAGCGAACCAAGACGGATTGTGTTGACGAGTGAGTCCTTCAACTCTGGCCAGACTTCTCGACTACCTTTGATGCTTCGTGGCCAATTAAACGTCACAAAATTCTTCAACCAGTGAAAATACCCAAGCACATAATTGGATGACAGACCATTGACTGCTTTGTATTGCGCAATCTTTACCCGGGTGGCCCGAGGGTTCGTGCGCAGATAGCTCTGCAAAGGGTCAGTACCAAGACGCAGCGCAATATAGACGAGGAAAGTCACCAGAATCAGCGTGGGAATAGCCCACGACATTCTCCGAAGTGCAAACCTCAACAAACTTCTACCCCCACCGTTGTGAAATCAAGTTAGTAAAAACGCAAAAGGTGCGCAGGTCAAATCTATCCGACTTGACCCACGCACCTTAAATGCATGTATCAACTACTTGCTGAGACTAAAGCACCTCTACGGTTGCATCGCCTGTGAGCAAGTTGGTGACTACGTACTGACCATCATTGGTCGTCGTGTAGGCACCTGGGCTTACTGGGAATGCCGTTGTCCACACCATCCACGAAGAGTTTGCGCACTCCGTAATTGGGTTCAAGCACTCTGGCCATTGCTCGGCACCGATAACGATTTTTCCATCGCCATCAACGTCGGTCCACTGGTCGAAGTTCTTAAATGCTTGGTAGTTGTTCAACTCGGCGTCGACTGGTCCGCCCACCTTGTCAGTGCGCCAGAAACCAGATTTTGGAAACTGGAACAATGGCAACAAGATTGAGTCAGCAGCCATCAATTTGAGTGCGGACTTGATCTTCTCGGCGCGGACAGCTGCATCAACTTCGATGTCTGCTGCGTGCAACAGATCGGAAGCCTCTGCATTGCACCAACCGCTGGTGTTCTGACCGATGTTGCCATTGGCTTCAGTCGGGATCAGGTCACAAGCAAATGAGCTGGTGAGGTACGCAGGGTCTGGTGGAGCTGTTGAAATGTACATTGCCATGTCATAGTCGAGAGCTGGCAATCGCTTTTGGAAGTAACACGCTGCATCGCAGTTATCTGCACGCACATCGAAACCTGCTGCCTGCAACAATGGAATCAAATATGCCTGAGTGCTCAAACGGCGACCGTTGCTCACGTTGACGATCCAACGAATCTTTGGAGCAGTCTTACCTTTTTCTGCCCAGAAACCGCTTTCGTCTTTCTTCCAAC
The DNA here is from genome assembly GCA_009698745.1 of Actinomycetota bacterium. Taxonomy (GTDB): domain Bacteria; phylum Actinomycetota; class Acidimicrobiia; order Acidimicrobiales; family Ilumatobacteraceae; genus UBA3006. Next base: position 17,695 of record WLPO01000017.1, on the reverse strand, counting down.
CCGCATCCTCCAGCAGTTTTGCTGCACCTTCTGGGTCGAAGCTAGTTGTGAATTCATCTCCATTGCAATACAGACCTGGAGTGATCGGACCACACTGCAACAAAGTTGCTGTATCGGCGATTGGAATGTAGATCTGTTGAAACAGTGCGTCACGATCGATTGACTTCGAGAATGCTGCACGGAATGTTGGGTTAGCAAAAGGTCCACACTTCGCTTGGAAGTAGAACGCTTCGTAGTCCCCACCGAATTCAATCTTCGACGTAATGTTGTCCTGCTTCAATGCAGCTGCAGTTTCACCGCTGTACTGAGGATACATAAAGTCGACTTCACCAGCTTTGAGTGAAGCGTTTGCTGTGTCGCTGTCTGCTTTCGGAACGATGACAACTTTCGGAGTCACAGCCTTATCGGTACCCCAATAGTTCTCGTTAGGAACATAAACCAATTGGTCTTTGCTCCACGATTGCATCTTGTACGGACGTCCAGAGAACGGAAGCATTTCAGCAAAGTCACCAGAAACGTCAGCGGTGTTCTTCACCGATGCAGCCTTGATCAATCCGCCGAACAATCCACGCCATGGTGCGTAAATGGATTTCAATGTGACAACAACTTGCTTGTCACTAGTTCCTGCATCAACCGCTGTGATCTGGTCATAGCCAGATGTCGAGATTGAACCAGGTGTGTTCATCGAAGCATCAAACGTTGCCTTAAAGTCGGCAACGGTGATTGGTGATCCGTCTTCCCACACCGCTTCAGGAGCAATGTCATAAGTAATCTTCATTCCGTTACCAGTCGCAGCTGGTGCGGCGTAGTCATAAGAGACATCCGCACACTGTTCGATGGTTGGATATTTCGATTCAGCAGCAGGTGCTGAATCGCCTGAGGAACTGCCGCCACAAGCTGCCACTACAAGTGACAACGTTGTGAAACCGGCAGCCAGCAGGCTGAGCTTGTTGGTTTTCTTCACTATCGACCTCCCCGTCGAATTAGGTGGGTTCCCCCATTGATGTAGAGACAAGTCGCCCCCACGAATGAGACAAGGGTAACACCACTAGAGGCAGACCCAAAAGGGTCAATCTGGAATCTCTGGCAATTACGAGCGGTGAAGCCTAAATTGCACTATTCGAGCAAATTCGGCTGGATCTAGGCTCGCACCACCCACCAGCGCACCATCAATGTCGGGCTGGGCCATTAATTCAGCGATATTCGCCGCCTTTACGCTTCCGCCGTACTGCAGACGTACCGCCTCAGCGGCCTTTGCCCCACTTGACTCCAAAACTTGGGCACGGATAGCCCCGATAACCGCCTGAGCGTCGGACGAAGTAGCCGTGCGCCCAGTACCTATTGCCCAAATTGGCTCGTAGGCAATGACCATTGCTGCAACTTGGTCAGCAGTGCGCCCAGCCAACGCAGATCGAACCTGGCCCATCACCTTGTTGGTTGTTTGTCCAGCTTCTCGTTCGGCGAGAGTCTCTCCGACACAAACAATTGGCGTCATCTTGTTTTTTTGAATTGCGGAAATCTTTTTCGCAACATCCTCATCAGTTTCACCAAACAACTCTCGGCGTTCACTGTGACCGCAGATGACGTACTCGACGTTCAATTTACCGAGGAACACAGCGCTTACTTCTCCCGTGAACGCACCCTTGTCATCCCAATGGCAGTGCTGCGCACCGAGAGATACCTTGAGTTCATCAGCGTCAATGAGTGTTTGAACACTTCTGATGTCTGTAAACGGAGGATGCACACTCACATCACAAGACGCATAATCATCTTTGGTCAGCAGGTATGCGAGTTTCTGCAAACACTGGATCGCCTCGAAATGGTTGTGATGCATTTTCCAATTACCACTGATTAGAGGCTTTCGAACATTGTCATTTGACACGTGGTGCTCCTCGCAACGCTTCAAGACCAGGAAGGTCGCCTAACTCTAGATACTCAAGTGACGCTCCGCCACCTGTTGATACATGATCTACTTCATCGTCAAGTTTGAATTGCGCAAGAGCTGCAGCAGAGTCTCCGCCCCCAACAACCGTGAATGCCTTCGTGTCTGCCATTGCTTGTGCAACCGTTCTGGTGCCATTCGCAAATCTTTCATCCTCAAACATTCCCATTGGGCCATTCCAAAACACCGAGCGCGCGTCCATGATTATGTCGGTAAACGCCGCGGCGGAGCCTGGACCGATGTCTAGACCCTTCGCACCTGTCGGCAGCCGAATCCCGTACGTTGAATACACGCCGTTGGCGTCCAGACCAACAATGTCTTCGGGAAGATGTATTGGAACATTGCCACTCAAGAGTTTCTTGCAAACATCAATCAACTCAGGTTGACAAATCGAATCTCCCACCGGAAATCCCTTTGCGGCGAGAAAAGTAAAACACATCCCTCCACCGATGATGAATGCATCAACACGTTCCTGTAGTGCCTCGATAACGCCGATTTTGTCACTTACTTTTGCACCACCTAGAACAGCCACGAATGGTCTATTGGGTTTTTCACGCAATGCACCAAGCACTTCGATCTCTCGCTGCAGCAATCGTCCTGCAGCAGAGGGCAATGTTTTGGGTGGGCCAACTATCGATGCGTGAGCACGATGAGTAGCACCGAACGCATCGTCAACATAGAGATCGAATCCCGCAACAAGTTCTGCGACAAAATTGGCGTCGTTGGCTTCTTCTCCAGCATTAAATCGAAGATTCTCAAGCAGCTCTACTCCAGGTGCAAGCTCTGCCAACTTCGACCTCACAGGTGCCATCGAATACTTGGTAGACGGCGAACCCTTCGGTCTCCCTAAATGGCTTACGCAAACCACAGTTGCGCCACGCTCAGTTAAGTAATTGATCGTGGGAAGCGCTGAGACAATCCGAAAATCATCAACAATGACGCGAGCGTCATCAGGACCAGACATAGGAACATTAAAATCTGTGCGCACGAGCACACGCTTGCCACGAACGTCTCCCAAATCCTCCAACAGAGGCAATGGTGTCATATTTGTCTGCGCTTCGACTTTATGACTGACTATTTTGCAGAACCGACATGACGCGTCAAATCGACTAAGCGATTCGAATAGCCCCACTCGTTGTCATACCATCCGAGTACTTTCACGAGAGTGCCCATGCTCATTGTCAAGTCACTGTCAAAAACACAGCTATGAGGATTCGTCACGACATCGCTTGACACGATCGGTGCATCGGTGTACTCAAGCACACCTTTCAATTCGCCTGTCGCAGCCTTCTTGAACGCCGCGTTGATTTCTTCTTTTGAAGCAGCCTTTTTCAATACGGCTACAAAGTCGGTGATGGAACCGGTCGGTACTGGAACTCGCAGCGACGTTCCATCCAATTTTCCCTTCATTGATTCAAGAACCAATGCAGTTGCTCGTGCCGCGCCCGTGCCAGTTGGTGTGATGTTGATTGCAGCACCACGCGCTCGTCGCAAGTCGCTGTGCGGTCCATCGACCAATTGTTGGTCACCTGTGTACGCATGAACCGTGGTCATCAAACCTTGTTCGATGCCGAAAGCATCATCAAGCACTTTCACCATCGGTACAAAACAATTGGTTGTACAACTTGCGTTTGAAATCACCTTGTGTTTAGTGCGATCGAAATCTTGATGGTTGACTCCATACACGAAAGTCGCGTCCGCGCCATTTGACGGCGCCGAAACGATGACCAAGGGTGCTCCAGCGTCAAGATGCGCTGCAGCCTTGTCGCGATCAGTGAAGAAGCCAGTTGATTCGATAACAACATCAACCCCAAGTGCCTTCCACGGAAGATCCTTCGGGTCGCGAAACTGCAAGACCTTCAAAACTTTTCCATCGACCGAAATTCCATCCTCGACCGGAACGATCTCATTCGGGAGTATCCCGAGTACCGAGTCGTATTTCAACAGGTGCGCCATCGTCTTGATGGACCCAAGATCATTAACAGCAACAATTTCGATAGGTGCATTCGCAGCGTTTACCGCGCGAAAAAAGTTGCGACCAATTCTTCCAAAACCGTTAATACCAACTCGTATAGGTGTCTGTGCCATAGCGAAAGATAATAGCGCACCTGTTAATACTGCAAGACCTCGCCAGTTATTTAAGGATGTCGCGGTGCGTTATTCGAGGCTTCTGACCTTGAGCAGATAACCATGACCCGATGGCTTCCGTCACAGCAACAGACCGATGCCGACCACCGGTGCAGCCAATAGCAACGGTCAAGTAACTCTTGCCCTCCGCTTGATACGCCGGCAGCAAAAAGTCGAGCATGCCTTGTGCCTTTTCGAGAAATTCTTGGGTCAAAGGCTGATCGATCGTAAAGGACTTCACCGCGTCATCAAGACCGGATAGTTCGCGTAGATGTTCTTCCCAGTGTGGATTAGGAAGAAACCGCACATCCCACACCATGTCTACGTCTAAGGGGATTCCATGCTTGAAGCCAAATGAAACCAGCGACAACTGCATTGCGTCTCTGTCGCCTGTCTCTGCAAACAACTCAACAATTTGTGATTTCAGTTGATGAATGTTGAGACTGGAAGTATCAATAACGAGATCGGAAGCACCCTTTACCGACTCAAGCATCGAACGTTCTTCATGAATTGCTTCCTCAACGCTCGAAAATCGACTGGCTAGAGGATGCTTGCGTTTTGTGGCACCATATCGACGAACAAGTTCTGGCGTTGATGCGTCCAAAAACAACACACGAACTCGGTGACCTGCTTCGCGCAATCGATGCACGATAGCTACGGCATCAGTTTGATGAGTTGCCGCCCCAACGACGAGTGCAAGTTGCGACTGCTCACCCGTTGCCGCGAGTTCAACTACTTTGTCAATCAACGCCACCGGCATATTGTCAACTACAAACCAACCGAGGTCTTCAAGATCATCTGCGGCCTGAGAACGACCAGCACCAGATAGACCTGCGATTAAGAGGATGTCAGCCACTGACGATCAGGCTACCGAATATCAGAGCATCTCAAGATTGATGCAGTGCATTGAATACTGCCTGTGACACCACTTGTGGAAGACCAGATTGCGCAAGGATTTCATCAGCGCTTGCTTCGCGCAATGATTTGATATTGCCAAATACCTGCATCAGCTTCTCTTTGCGCGCAGCCCCAAGACCAGGGATGCCATCCAATCCGCTTACCTTCATTCTCTTGCCCCGCAATTGCCGATGGAAGGTGTTGGCAAAGCGATGTGCTTCGTCTCGAATGACTTGCAGCATGAACAGCGCTTCACTGCCACGAGGCACGTCAATCGGCAACGATGATCCTGGTATAAATACTTCTTCGAGCCGCTTTGCCAATGAAGCAACTGGTATTTCATTCTCAAGACCAAGTTCCTTAACTACGTCCACAGCAACGCCTAATTGTCCCTTGCCACCATCCACCAAGATCAATTGAGGAGGATACGCAAACTTGCCCGGCTTAGAACCACGTTCACTAATCGGTAGATCACGTTCTTTCTTATACGCGCTCAATCTGCGCATCAATACTTCACGCATAGCGGCGTAATCGTCGTTTCCAGGAACATCCTTGATTTTGAAACGTCTATATTCAGTTTTCGCTGGCAAACCATCTTCGAGCACGACCATCGAACCGACGTAGTCCGTGCCGTGAAGGTGGGCCATGTCATAGCATTCGATACGCAATGGAAAATGTGGGAGCCTTAAAAGTTTTTGTAGATCATTCAGTGCCATGGATCGACTGTGTTGATCGGATGATCTCTTCAAACGATGTCTAGCAAGTTCCCTATTTGCATTCATTGTTACTGTTTCTTGTAATTCTCGTTTGTCACCACGCATCGGAACCCTCACGTTGACTTGGGTCGTGCGTACCTCACTCAACCATTTTTCAACCGCCTCATGACTTTCGGGCAAAACGGGAACCAATACTTGTTTTGGAATGCCTAAAGCGGGTTCGTCTCCATACACGTTTTCCAAAATTCTGTCAACAAGTAATTCGGGCGTTACATCTTCAACTTTGTCCAGTATGAATCCATTACGCCCGATCACCCGACCTTTGCGAACAAAGAAGATTTGCACGGCTGCAGTAATTTCATCCTGCGCAATTCCGATCACATCGATATCGTCTTCCTGCACGCCAACCATTTGCTGCTTTTCCAATACCTGATGAATTGCCGTTAGGCGATCTCTAATCTTTGCCGCTCTCTCGAAATCGGTTGCCTCTGAAGCAGCAATCATTTGCTTCTCCATAGTTGTCACAATTTCGTTGTTATCACCATCGAGAAATTTCATTAATCCGTCGACATGAACCTTGTACTCCGCTGGGGAGACTTCGCCAACGCAGGGCCCACTACATTTTTCGATGTGGAACAACAAGCATGGTCGTCCCAATCGTTCGTGTTGTTTAAATTTGGACGCAGCACATGTGCGAACTGGAAATGTGCGCAGCAATAATTCCAAAGTGTCTCGAATTGCTCCTGGGTGAACATACGGACCAAAATAGCGAACACCTTTGCGTCTCTTACCCCGAAACATCATTGCTCGAGGCCACTCTTCATCGGTCGTGATCGCCATGAACGGGAAACTCTTATCGTCTTGTAACCGAATGTTGAATCGCGGCTTGTGTTCCTTGATCAACGCATATTCAAGTAGCAATGCCTCAACTTCATTTCGTACTTCAATCCATTCAACCTTGTCGGCAAAACTCATCATGCTTGCCGTACGCGGATGCAAAGTCTTGGGATCCGCGAAATAACTCGATAGTCGGGAACGCAAATTAATTGCCTTACCTACGTAGATGACACGACCCTGGGCATCTCGAAACTGATACGAACCAGGTGTTACCGGGATGCTTCCGTCTGGTCTTTGCATTAGTCAGTACTTATGGTTCTCTACTATTTCATCGACTTCAGTAAAGGTGCCAAATACTTTCCTGTGTAGCTACCTTTAACTTTGGCCACGGTTTCAGGTGTACCTTCAGCAACTAATTGCCCTCCACCATCACCGCCCTCCGGACCTAGATCGATCAACCAGTCTGCAGTTTTGATCACGTCAAGATTATGTTCGATAACCAGCACAGTGTTTCCCTGATCAACAAGTCGAGCCAACACTGTGAGGAGTCTGCGAACGTCTTCGAAATGCAACCCTGTGGTCGGCTCGTCCAGCAAATAAATGGTGTGGCCAGTACTTCGTTTTGCTAGTTCGGCTGCCAACTTGACACGTTGAGCTTCTCCACCGGAAAGCGTCGGCGCAGATTGGCCAAGACGCACGTAGCCGAGTCCTACGTCTACGAGTGTCTCCATATGACGCAAAATGCGTGGTTGTTTAGCAAAAAATTCAACCGCCTCGGAGATAGGCATGTTCAGAACATCAGAAATGTTCTTACCTTTAAATGTGATGTCAAGAGTGTCACGGTTGTACCGGGCACCCTTACAGACCTCGCAAGGCACATAGACATCTGGCAAAAAGTGCATTTCAATTTTGATCGTTCCATCGCCCGCACATGCTTCACATCGCCCACCAGGAACGTTGAAACTAAACCGTCCCGGCATGTATCCGCGAACTTTTGCTTCTGGCGTCGTGCTAAACAACTTGCGAATGTCATCAAAAACTCCGGTGTAAGTCGCCGCATTCGATCTTGGCGTTCTGCCAATCGGTGATTGATCCATGTCGATCACTTTGTCAAGATGTTGCACACCGTCGACTGCCGTGTGCTTTCCAGGTGCATCTTTTGACTTATAAATCTTCTGCATGAGTGAAGGCAGCAAGATGTCTCGGATCAAGCTGCTCTTTCCACTTCCGGACACGCCTGTTACCGCGACAAAGCAACCAAGCGGAATCTTGACACTCAGATTCTTTAGGTTGTGTTGACGAGCTCCCCTAATCGTTAGCCAATCCTTTCCGGTACTACGACGATCTTGAGGCACCGCGATGGATCGCTTGCCGCTCAGGTACTGGCCAGTGATCGAAGCTTTTACAGAATGGACACCAGGTACCGGACCGCTGTACACAACTTCTCCACCATGTTCGCCCGCACCTGGACCGATGTCCACCAACCAATCACTGGCGTTGATCGTGTCCTCATCGTGTTCTACAACGATCACAGTGTTTCCAAGATCGCGCAGTCGCATTAAGGTCTCAATCAGCTTGTGGTTATCTCGCTGATGAAGACCAATCGATGGTTCATCCAAAACATAGAGAGTTCCAACCAGACCCGACCCGATTTGACTTGCCAAGCGAATTCGCTGAGCCTCACCACCTGCAAGAGTTCCTGCTGCCCGTGACAGCGTCAAATAGTCGAGACCCACATCGAGCAAAAAACTCAATCGTGCGTTGATCTCTTTAGTGACTCTCTCGGCAATCATCCGATCACGATCACCCAACACAAGCTTCGACAAGAACGCTGCCGACTTGGCGATTGACATATCACAGACCGCACTGATGTGTTCTCCGTTCACCAAAACAGCAAGCGATTGCGGCTTGAGCCTTGCACCTTTGCAAGCCTTGCACGGGACCTCGCGCATGTAACTCTCGAACTGTTCGCGCTGGGTATCAGTTTCAGCCGATTCGTGCCGACGTTTGATCCAAGGCACCACGCCCTCGTACGCCGTTGAATATTCGCGCACACGCCCGTACCGATTCTTATATTTCACCATCAGCGCATCGCCCGCGCCATTCATGACAATTGCTTTTTGTTTGTCTGTCAATTTCGACCACTTGCGATTCATGTCAATACCAAACTCATCCGCAACAGCTTCAAGCATGCGAGTGAAATACTGCGTGTGAGCTGAACGCCAAGGAGCAATCGCTCCTTGATTGATAGCCAACTCCGGATCTGGCACTACTAGGTCGGGATCAACTTCATACCTGGTGCCGAGCCCTAGACATGTCTCGCAAGCACCATAGGGCGAATTGAAAGAAAAATTGCGCGGGGCAAGTTCTTCATAACTCTCCCCACATTTCGGACAGCCGAGGTGCTGGCTGAACGTAATGACTTCTCCATCAATATCTATGTCTGCCACACCGTCAGCAAGTCGTAACGCGGTTTCGAGACTGTCAGTAAGACGGCGCTGTATGCCACCCTTACGTACGAGTCGATCAACCACAATTTCAATCGTGTGATTCTCATAACGACCGAGTTTTCGATCTGACTTTAAAAACTCTGCAATCTCCACAACTTCGCCGTCGATGCGAGCGCGTGAAAAACCCTGAGAAGACAAGTCGGACAAAAGCGATTCGTACTCTCCTTTTCTTCCTCGAATCACCGGAGCGAGTATTTGGAAACGGGTGCCTTCAGGTAGGTCGAGTATGCGATCAACAATCTGCTGCGGGGTCTGACGCTGCAATTTCGTTCCATCGTTTGCGCAATGCTGAACACCAATTCGAGCCCACAACAGACGCAAATAGTCATATACCTCTGTAATTGTTCCTACAGTCGAACGCGGGTTACGTGAACCAGATTTCTGATCAATCGAAATCGCTGGCGATAAACCTTCAATGATGTCGACATCTGGCTTGTCCATCTGACCAAGAAACTGCCTCGCGTATGAGCTCAAACTTTCTACATAGCGTCGCTGACCCTCTGCATAAATAGTGTCAAACGCCAAACTCGATTTACCCGATCCAGACAGTCCCGTAAACACCACAAGTTGGTCACGTGGAAGATCGACACTGACATTCTTGAGGTTGTGCTCACGCGCTCCACGAACGGAGATATGTCCAGCATTGAGCACCGATGATTTGGTCTTTACTGACTTCTTGGCTGTAGACATCAGAAAGCAGACTACAAGTCAATTACTTTGCGTCACGCAATTCGCGCTTCAATTCCTTAACTTCGTCACGCAATCGAGCGGCGTACTCAAAGCGCATTTCTGAGGCTGCCAGCGTCATTTCCTCTTCAAGTGTCAAAATCAGCGCTTCTAATTCTTGCTGCGGCAAGGACTTCAATTCATTGAGAACCTTGTCACGCTCCATATTTTTACGATCGCCAAGCTTCGGAACCTTGTTTGCTTCATTGGGACGCAAAATAGACAAAATGTCTCCGACTGCCTTGCGAATAGTCTGTGGGTCAATCCCGTGTTCGAGGTTGTACGCAATCTGTTTCTCGCGTCGCCTGCTCGTTTCACCAATCGCCTTATCCATCGCTGCGGTGCGATTATCCGCATACATCACAACTTGACCATTCACATTTCGTGCGGCGCGCCCGATCATCTGAATCAAGGATGTTTGACTGCGCAAAAAACCCGCCTTATCGGCATCAAGAATCGCGACAAGTGAAACTTCAGGCAAGTCCAAACCTTCTCGCAGCAAATTGATTCCGACCAGCACATCAAATTCCCCAAGTCGCAAAGCTCGAAGAATCTCTATTCGTTGCACAGTATCGATGTTGGAATGCAGGTACCGGACCTTGAGGCCCTGCTCAATCAAATACTCGCTCAAGTCTTCGGCCATCTTCTTCGTCAACGTCGTGATCAACACCCGATCACCATTTGCGACTCTCCCGTTAACCATTTCAATAATGTCATCGATTTGGCCCTTAGTTGGACGCACAATCACTTCTGGATCAATAAGTCCTGTAGGTCGAACAATCTGTTCAACGACCTGACTACTTAAACCCAATTCAAATGGCGCCGGTGTGGCAGAGAGAAACACACACTGATTTATTCGCTCCATTGTTTCTTCAAAACGCAGCGGTCTGTTGTCGGCAGCAGACGGCAAACGAAAGCCGTGTTCAATCAGCGTCGCTTTACGATTCTGGTCACCTGCGTACTGCCCATGCAGCTGTGGGATAGAAACATGACTTTCATCCATCACCATCAAAAAGTCGTCTGGAAAGTAGTCCAACAAGGTGAACGGTGGCTGTCCGTGCACACGCCCGTCAATATGCATCGAATAGTTTTCAATACCGTTGCAATACCCAACCTCAGCCATCATTTCAAGGTCGTATTGTGTGCGCTGCCTTAATCTTTGAGCTTCAAGCAACTTGCCTTCATTCTCAAATTGTTTCAAACGTGGTTGCAGCTCTGCTTCGATCTGGAGCATTGCTCGCTGCATACGTTCGTTGCCTGCCACATAGTGCGTTGCAGGGAAAACCATCGTTTGTTTGAGGTCTTGCAGAGTCTCACCCGTTACTGGATCGACAATGGTGATGCGCTCGACCGTGTCGCCGAACATTTCAAAACGAGTGACCGTTTCGTCATAGGCCGGATGCACCTCAATCGTGTCGCCGCGAACACGAAAATTGCCCCGGCCAAGAGTGAGATCGTTTCGGTCATATTGCAGGTCGACTAAACGCTTCAAAATACTTCTCTGGTCGTAGTCAACGCCTACGTGCAATTCGAGCAGATTGCCACGATATTCATCTGGATCGCCCATGCCGTAAATACAGCTGACCGAGGCAACAACGATCGTGTCCCTCCGAGTCAACAGTGCTGCAGTGGCAGAGTGCCGAAGTCGATCAATTTCATCGTTGATCGCTGAATCCTTTTCAATAAACGTGTCACTCGAAGGGATGTACGCCTCTGGTTGGTAATAGTCGTAGTAGCTGACGAAATACTCAACACGATTTTTTGGGAAAAACTCTTTCATTTCTTGTGCCAACTGCGCAGCAAGACTCTTGTTTGGAGCCAAAATCAGAGTTGGTCTTTGTACGGCTTCAATTGTCCACGCCATAGTGGCCGACTTACCTGAACCCGTGATGCCGAGCAAAGTCTGAAAGCGATCGCCCCGATTAATCCCTTTTGCTAATGCTGCAATAGCGGCAGGCTGATCACCTGCAGGTTGAAATTCTGAAACTACCTCAAACTTGTTAATGGCAGCTTCCTGTACACCGCCATCATTCTTGGTCACGCAGTCTCTCCTGCGTCGGCTCCTGCTTTTGGCAAAGTCGTAATCCATCCCCATGCTTGATCAACCTGGCGAACCAAATCATCTTTCGATCCCGAATTATCGAGCACGCGATCAGCAATCGCCAATCGATCTTTTCGAGAAGCTTGTTTGTCTATGCGTGCTTGCACATCACTCGCCTTCATGCCGCGATCACGAACGACTCTCTCAATCGCAATTTCAGGGTCGACGTCTACAACGATCACTCCAGAAAGTCCCTTACGTGGTGATTCGGCAAGCAGAGGGAAATCCAAAATCGCTATTGCATCAGTATCTCGAAGTTCGCTGATGCGCCGCAACATCTCAACTCCGATTGCTGGATGCACAATTTTGTTGAGATCCGCGAGCGCTTGTGCGTCAGAGAACACCAATGAAGCGATTCTTGCACGGTCTAGTTCGCCGTCAGCACCCACAACATCACCGAAGCGTTCAACCATCGCCGCGAACACCGCAGTCCCGGAACGCTGCAATGCACGCGCTATTGCGTCACCATCGATAATGATGGCGCCACGATCGGCCAACATCTGTGAAACCGTTGACTTACCAGAGCCAATGCCACCGGTCAGACCAACAAGAATCATGAACTACACGCTGTCAGGTGTGGGGCCAAAGTTGTGGCACCACTTCAGTCAAACGGCTATTGCTCACCTGCAGAGGCTTCTTCAGCCGGTGCAGCTGGCTCTGTTGCTACTGCATCTGCAGCTGGAGCACTTGCGTCGAAGTATTCCGACCATGCAGCTTCGCGAGTCGAGTCGTCGCCGCCAACCCAGTTACCTTGGTCGTCGACTTGGAACTGACCGCGATACTCCTCGGCCAACTCGCCACCTTCTGCGGCTTGCTTGATCGAAAGGCTGATTCGTCGGCGAGCGAGATCAAGATCGATGATCTTGACCCACAATTCTTCACCTGGAGTGACGACTTGTTCTGGAGCCTCAACATGGTGAGTTGACATTTCCGAAATGTGCACGAGACCTTCAATGCCATCGCCAACTTGCACGAAACCACCAAACGGAACGAGTTTTGTCACGCGACCATAAACGAGCTGACCAACCTGGTGACCGCCAGCAAATTCTTGCCATGGATCTTGTTGCGTGGCCTTGAGCGAAAGACTGATGCGCTCGCGGTCCATGTCAACTTCAAGAACCTTGACAGTGACTTCGTCACCGATTGTGACAACTGCACTTGGATTGTCAACATGCTTCCATGACAATTCAGAAACGTGGATGAGTCCGTCCATGCCACCCAAGTCGACGAACGCGCCGAATGCAACGACACTCGAGATGCGACCCTTACGGATTTCGCCCACCTTGAGATTGCCCAAGAAATCATCGCGCTCTCCGCGCTGGTTGGCTTCGAGCAATGTACGTCGCGACAGCACGACGTTGTTGCGTGTGCGATCCAACTCGAGAATCTTTGCAGTGATGCGCTGTCCGATGTACGGAGCGAGGTCACGAACACGACGCATCTCGACAAGTGATGCTGGCAAGAAGCCGCGCAAACCGATGTCAACGATGAGTCCACCCTTAACGACCTCGATGACCAAACCTTCAACGGTTCCGTCAACTTCCTTAACTTTCTCGATGTCTCCCCATGCACGCTCGTACTGTGCGCGCTTCTTCGACAACAACAAACGGCCTTCTTTGTCCTCGAGTGTGATGACAAGAGTTTCGATCTTCTCGCCCAACTTGACGATGGTGTTTGGATCAACGTCTGCGCGCATCGAAAGCTCGCGACCGAGGATTACGCCTTCAGTTTTGTAACCGATTTCAACAAGAACCTCATCGCGCGTAATTCGCACAACTGTTCCGGTGACGAGTTGACCATCTTTAAGTTCTACGAGTGTGCCGTTGATTGCATCGGCAAACGACTGGGAGAGATCGCGCTCAGTAATTTGGCGCGGTGTGTAATTTCCTTCTGCGTCGAAGGTACCCATTGGAGGGCTTTGCATTAATTGAAGATCAGACATGATTACGTACTTTCGGTGGATGGGATCGGTTGCACCTCTTACAAGGCGGTCCTACCTGCGATAGGGCACGATCACGCTACCAGTCACATCCTGCAGATCAGCCCGCCGAACCAGCCCGCGTTACTAGCCCTTGGCGCTGGCCCAAGACTTGCCCCAAGCGCTATGCACCTCCAGCGGAACCTTGAGACTTGCAGCCTGCTTCATTTGAGTCAAGACGATCTCTTCGACGATTGATTTCTCGTCGATCAGCGCTTCGATGATCACTTCATCATGGACCTGCAGAATGACTCGGCTCTTCAAGTTGGACGCCTCAAAGGCATCAGAAATCCGTACTAACGCGATCTTAAATATGTCGGCGGCCAACCCCTGAATGCCAGCATTCATGGCCTGACGCTCGCCTGCTTGGCGTATACGAAAGTTGCTGCTGTTGAGCTCGGGTATCGGTCTACGACGGCCAAAGAGCGTTTCGGTGTATCCGCGTTTTCGAGCCTGTTCAACTGTGTCGTCCATATATTGCTTCACATTTGGGAACGCCACGAAATACGCATCAAGAATCCCTGACGCTTCGCCAACCCCCACGCTCAATCGCTGACTCAGACCGTAAGCCTCCATGCCATAAGCGAGTCCATACGAAACCATTTTTGATTGCGAACGTTGTTCACTCGACACATCAGACTCTTTCACGTTGAAGAGTCGCGAAGCAGTTGCGCTATGCACATCGATGCCACGAGTAAATGCATCGATCAAACCTGGGTCGTTGGCCAAATGGGCGATGCAACGAAGTTCGATCTGGTTGTAATCAGCAATCAAAAATTCGCAACCCTTCGCTGGAATAAATGCGGTTCGGAAAACTTTTCCTTCGTCTGAGCGAACCGGAATGTTGTGCAAATTGGGCTGGTCACTTGAGAGACGACCAGTGCGCGCAACAGTCTGATTAAACGTCGCGTGTATCCGTCCATCGGCTCCCACCGAATCAAGTAGACCTTGACCATAGGTCGAACGCAGTTTTTCAAATTCTCGATACTCCAACAACGGATCGATGAATTCTGGCCACTGATCACGGATCTTTTCAAGCGTCGCAGCATCCGTACTGAATCCTGTTTTCGTCTTCTTGCCCGGCGCGAGTTTCTTTTCTTCAAACAAAATCTCTCGCAACTGCGTTGGAGAGTTGATATTGAATGTTCTTCCTGCAAGTTCATGAAGAATCGTTGTTAACCGCGCAACATGAGCCTTCAAGTTTTCGTTAATGCTGGTCAACTGTTTGACATCAACGGCAATACCATCGCGCTCCATTCGCGCTAGGACTCGAACGAGTGGCATCTCTACATCAGCGAAAAGTTTTGTGACTCCCTGCTTATCGAGTGCTTGAAGAATTGGACCAGAAATCAAACCAACCGCTAACGCTTCGTCACAGATGCGCTGCGAATTATCTGTATTTGTTGAACCAAAGTCCAGTTGCCCAGTTTCCTCAGCACCACCAATTTCAATTGCAAAATTGGTGTAGCGCTCCAACACTTCATGAATCTCGAATTTGTTGTCGCTGGGATCAAGAAGATAAGCAGCGATCGTCGTATCAAGTGTGATTGAGCGCAGGTCGACACCCTGCTCCATCAACCACCTCAGGAAAGGCTTTGCGTGGTGAACGCGAATTTTTGTCAAGTCGCTCAAAGCATTGAGCACCGCTTTATCACGCAATACATCGACCCCAAGCCAAGCAACGGATGATGCGCCTGCATCTACGACGATTGCGATGCCGTCCAATGCACTGCGTCCAGGCTCGCCTGCCCAACCAACCCCAACGTCGACTGCATCAAGTTTTGCGATCTTGCCAAGCATTGCAAGCGCTGACTTCGGATTCTCGATTCGATCAATTGTTGCGGTGATTCGAGTGCCACCGTCGACGCCCTCAACACTTTCGACGACAGGTTTTCCCTCGAACTTAGTATCAACGATCTGTTTGTCACCGAAGATACCTTTAGCTCGAACGAACATGGACTTAAATTCAAGAGTCTCGAACATTACTTTTAGCTCAGCCATTCTTGGCTGAGGAGTCGTCTGCGTGATGTCGATCGTGACGGGAGCATCTCGCCGCAGAACCATCAATTGCGCATTGCGCAACACACGTTCACGACTCTCCAGCAATCCTTGTTTCAACTTTGGCGTCTGATCTTCTGCCGCATCAAACACCGAAACAATGTCGTGATACTTGGTCATCAATTTGGCCGCCGTCTTTTCTCCAACACCAGGCACACCGTCGAGGTTGTCGCTTGGGTCTCCTCGAAGGGCTGCATATTGCGAATATTGCGCAGGAGTCACACCGGTGCGCTCAAAAATTCCTGCCTCGTCATACAACGCATAGTCGCTCACGCCACGCTTGTTGTACAACACGCGAATATGCGGATCTCGAACCAGCTGATACGTATCTCTGTCACCTGTCACGATCAGCAGATCCTCACCTGCTTGCTCGGCCTTTTCGGCAATCGTGGCAATCAGATCATCGCCCTCGAAACCGGCTGCATCAATCGCGGCGATGCCCATCACTCCAAGCATCTCTTTGATGATGTCCATCTGCTGATACAGAATGTCAGGCTGCGCTTCGCGTTGAGCTTTGTACTCTGGCGCAGCTTCGTGACGGAAGGTTTTCTCTTTTCGATCAAAGACGACGATGACGCCATCTGGCTTGTGGTCCTTCATCAGTGTCAACAGCATCGAACAAAATCCGTACACCGAATTAGTTACCTGTCCACTGGCCGTAGTCATGTCAGTTGGCAGAGCAAAAAAGGCTCGATACGCGAGCGAGTTACCGTCGAGGACCATTAACTGCATAAGAAACCCGCCTGGTTCATGCCACGACGATAACCGACAACTATGGAGTGATCTGTCCGTTCAGGATTTGGTTGGCTACATCCACCATCTTGGCTCGCGAGGACATCGCATTCTTCTGGATGAAATCAAAAGCCGATTGTTCAGTCATTGAGTATTTATCGATCAACAAACCCTTTGCGCGGTCGAGCAGTTTGCGCAGTTCGAGTTGTTCGCCGAGCGCATCGCGTTCTCCGCTCAGCGTCATCATCTCGCGAAACCGACCGATCGCTAGTTCGATGGCGGGCACAAGATCTGTCTTTTGAAAAGGTTTCACCAAGTAAGCAAGTGCTCCAGCGTCACGAGCCTGCTCAATGACTTCACGTTGGCTAAATGCAGTCAGCATCACTACTGGACAAAGTTTTTCTGCACTCACCACTCGCGCTGCATCAAGCCCGTCGACACCAGGCATCTTGATATCGAATATTGCAACATCTGGTCGGTGTTGGCGCACAAGTTCAATGGCATCATCGCCCCTGCCGGTATCGGCAACAACTACGTAGCCCTCTTCTTCCAGCGTCTCGCGAAGATCAAGGCGAATAATTGCTTCGTCTTCAGCAATGACAATTCTGGTTCCTGTTTGGGTTGTGGACATGATCGATCTCTCTAATGTCCGAGTTTGTCGAGTAAATCATCTTGACGTAATTCCAAATCGGCAATTGCCTCGCGTAAATAGTCGCGATGTTTGGTCATGGCTTGCATGTGACGCATCGCTTCACGAGACTCAGCATCGGCGAGTGGCGTTTCAGATACAAGTGCACGAATCTCGAGATCATGGACTTCCTCAGAAAAATGTTGAACTTGTTCCTCGACCACACTGAGTTCGTTACGCAAAGATGCGAGCGACTGCGTACCGCGACGTAATCGCCGCTCGGTAAGTCGACTGTTGATGCCCTTATTAGCCACGTCGATGAGTGTAGGAGTGTCCATGAAGTTGGTGCCCGAGGTGGGAGTCGAACCCACACGCCCTTTCAGACAACGGATTTTGAGTCCGTCGCGTCTGCCATTCCGCCACTCGGGCCCGAGTGAAGTGTT